>JAITTC010000101.1 GCA_031287285.1 Christensenellaceae bacterium | reverse complement strand
CATGCCAGCCAAAAGGGGGTCGCTGCCGGCAGAAGGCGAAAGCCGCGGGCTTTCGTGGATCTGCAGCCCAACGCCATGGCCCAGGCCATGGCCAAAGCGCCCGGCATAGCCCTTTTGGTCGATATATTCTCGCGCGATTCTGTCGACCTCCTTGCCGCTTATGCCCTCCTTGAGGGCATCCAGCGCCAAAAGGTTTGCGTCCAGCACGATCTGGTAAACGGTTTTAAGCTCTTCGTCGATCTTGCCCAGGGCGACGGTGCGCGTGAAGTCCGCGCAATAGCCTTCCCACACGCAGCCAAAGTCCATCGTGATCAGATCGCCGCTCTTTATCTTTCTTTCCCCCGGGATCGCATGCGGCAGGCTGCCATTTTCGCCGGATGCCGCGATGCTCGGGAAGGAAAGCCCGCTCGCCCCGCGCGAAAGCATGGCGTTATAGAGCTCAAGCGCCACCTCTCTCTCGGTCAGGCCTGGCTTCAGGAAGCCGAGAATGTGCTGGAAGGCTTCTTCGGTGATTTCTTCGGCGTGCGCCAATTTCTCTTCTTCGCCCGCATCCTTTATGGCGCGAAGGCCCAGCGCGGCATCGCCAAGGTCTGAAATCGGGCGCCGAATCGCCCCTGAGAGCTTCTTGCCGGCCGCAATGCTGAGAAAATCCTCTTCCCAGCGGACGCCGGCGCCAAGGTCGTTTACAAGCTCTGCGATCACGGCGCTTTCGGGCCTGCCGGCCGCCGTGGAAAGAACCTGCCAGCCCGGGCTTTGCTGCCCTGCTGATTCCACATAGCGGAAATCCGTTATGATGGCGCGGAGTTTTTCGCCAACGACCACAGCGCCCTCGCCCAGAAATCCACTGAAATAGCGCATGTTTTCGGGGCTGTGAAGGAGCACGGTTTCACCGCGGGTCAGCTGCAGCAGTTTTTCGGCCCTGCCTGCCATGCAATCATCCCCATTCGGCCATAATTGGTTATAGTATAGCACCCTGGGCACGCCTTGTAAAATGCTTTTTCTCTCTTCGCCCCTTTTCCTCCGCTTTTCAAAGAAAAAAGGCATGGTTCGGCAACCCGGAACCATGCCTTTGTGATCGATTGGTCAGCGTGAGGCCTCGCGCTTCCAGCCCCAGACGAGCATGCAAGCCATGCCGAGCAGCGAACCCAACAGCACGAGCATCCAGCCGGCCTGTGCGCCGTAATCGCCGGTTTGCGGAACGGCATGGCCAGGCACGTTCACCAGCAGGCGGATATCCTCGCTCCAGCCGTCGTTGAACTCCGCAGTGAACCAATACACGCCGTTGCGGAAGGTCTTCAAGTAATGCTCCTTCAACGTGATCACCGTGCTGCCCTCGGTGATTGTGTAATTCGCCGGATCCACCACCTCACCATCATGCCAAAGCCGCACGAATTCCCTGTAATCCGCATCTATCCGCGCGCTCGATGTGCCGCTTCCCGTGAAGTCATCGAAATGTTCCAGCACACGATAAAGCCTGCGCGAATCCGTGATGATCACCCGCAAAACCGGGTTGTATCCCCGGCTCATCACGAACTCAATGCCCTGCTGGCCCAAATCCAGCGTGGCGAGGTATTCTTTCCTGATGGTATAGCTGCCGCCATCCACGGTGTAATCCGCCCCGGGCCGCAAGATGTACGCGCCATGCCGCAAGGCCGTAAGAACATCGTCCCCCAGGTAAAGCGTCAGCGAAAAATCCTTATACTCTGGGGTTTTCATGTTTTTGTCAAACACCACTTCATCCACGCTGAGACCTGCGCCGCTGTAGGGGGGCAGAGGTCTGCTTCCGCCCGTGCCGCCCGGCGTCGGTGTAGTCGAAGGTTCCGGTGTCGGTGTAGCCGAAGACTCAGGCGTTGGCGTAGCCGAGGGTTCCGGCGTCGGTGTAGCCGAAGGCTCAGGCGTCGGTGTAGCCGAAGGCTCAGGTGTTGGCGTAGCCGAAGGTTCCGGCGTCGGTGTAGCCGAAGGCTCAGGCGTCGGTGTAGCCGAAGGCTCAGGCGTCGGTGTAGCCGAAGGCTCAGGCGTCGGTGTAGCCGAAGGTTCCGGCGTTGGTGTAGCCGAAGGCTCAGGCGTCGGTGTAGCCGAAGGCTCAGGCGTCGGTGTAGCCGTTGGCTCTGGCGTCGGTGTAGCCGTGGGTTCCGGCGTGGGCGTGGCCGTGGGCTCAGGCGTCGGCGTAGCCGTGGGTTCCGGCGTCGGTGTAGCCGAAGGCTCAGGCGTTGGTGTAGCCGAAGGCTCAGGCGTCGGTGTAGCCGAAGGCTCAGGCGTCGGTGTAGCCGAAGGTTCCGGCGTCGGTGTAGCCGAAGGCTCAGGCGTCGGTGTCGGCGTAGCCGTGGGCGTTGGTTTCGGCGACCACCTGGCATACAAGGTCACTGGTGACTTCCAAAAGTCCCAGTCCCCCACGCGCGCACCGTTTGCGTCGAAATACTGGCTGCCACCGCCATTTGGCGCCGTATAATATCCCAAAAAGTCATAGTTTAGCCCCGTATCCCCGTCAACCCTCGTTGGCACCGCCACAAAAGGCGGAAAATACGGCGCGGTATTGTTGCCCCTGTATGCGTTCACGGTGAGCGAGCCTGGGCCACCGCTGCCGCCGTCGTCGTCGTTGAAGTTTACCGTGTAGATATCGCCAAGAAAGGTGAGATATACCTGCCCATTCGCACCGCTAGTGCGGACATTAGGCGCAGGCGCGCCGATATACGAAGGCAGGCTTTGACCGGCGCTGTAGTTACCGCCGCGCCTGCCGCCGCTGCCGCCTTTGGGATCGGTTGAGCTCGCCTGCCCGCCGCTGCCGCCGCTGCCGCCTGTGGTATAGCCACCACCGCCGCCGCCGCCACCGCCACCGCCGGTCAATCTTGATGGAATCAACGTCCCGTCTACGCCCTGAGTCCCGCTGGTACCGTTGGGCGACGCGCTCCCCCCGGCAGTAGCGTCTCCGTTGCCGCCGGATTCACCGCCTCCCGAGCCTCCAACCCCGCCGCCACCACCACCGCCACCGCCGGAAGCCAGCTTGATGTTCGCAGCCGCCGTGCCTCCATACAGGATGCCGGAAGCGGAACCGCCGCCACCGCCACCGCCGCCGGTCGAATTCGCGCTTGCGCGATTTCCGCCCCTGCCGCCGCCGCCACCGCCACCAAAATAAGAGGCCGCCGCGCCGGAGCCTAGGGCGCCACCATCGCTTGTCGTCCCTTGGCTTCCGTTGTTGCCCTTTAAACCAACCTGGACGTATAGTGTCTGGCCAGCTTCAAAATAAAAATATCCTTCGGCTTTTATGCTTTGGCCGCCGGAACCGCCGCCGCCCGGGTTGCTTGCAGCCCCGGATTTCCCGCCGCTGCCGCCATCGCCACCCCAAGCTTCAATATAATACCATCCGCTTTGGTCAAGCAGCACGCTTTGGCTGCTGCTATACGATTGCGCGGAATCCACCGCAAAATACATTGCGTTCCCTGATGGTGCGAAGATCGAAACCATCGCCCATACCAATATGGCGGCCAGCGAAAGCGCGACTACCGCGCGAGCGGTTCGCGGCTTAATGGAATGGTTCAGTAAACGCTTTATCCCTTGCCAAAGGAACTTTCCCCGCTCTTTGATCATCCCTGCTCCACCTTTCGTCGAATAAGGTCGAAATATACACGCAATATACTATAAATGGTCCTATTATGTCTATTTCCTTTTTATTTTAGATATTCCTGTCTTTTCTTATCGATCATACTGATTGATTTCGATGCTCACTTGCATGCTTTTTTGTTTTTTATGAAGGATTTCGACTCATTTTCTTGACATTTTTCCTCCTCTGGTCTACACTGCATAATCATGGTCAATTCCGGGCGAAAACCCGGCTGTTTTGTGGTTTTTTCGTCGTTTCACAACAACATGTCTTTTTGAAGGAGGAAGTTTCACCATGCTTCGAAGCAAAATGCTTTCTGCCGCGCTGGCGCTGACCCTCTGTGTGCTGCTCCTAACCGCCTGCAGCCAGCCCGCCGCGACCAAGACCGCCATCACGAGCCCCGAGGACTTTAAGGGCCATTCCATCGCCGTGCAAACCGACACGACGGCTGCCTACAGCGCAAATGATATGAAGGCCGCCGATTCGACCATCCAAGTGCACGAATACGAGAAGGTCACCCAGTGTTTTGACGATTTAAAGCTCGGCCGGGTGGACGCGGTGTATGTCGATAGCGTCGTGGCCGCCTACTACACCACCGGCAGCGAGGAGTATTCCCGCGTGTGGATGAGCGCCGAAGGTGAGCCCATGGGGATTTGCCTGGCCAAAGGATCTGACAAGCTGGCAGCCGCCGTGGAAGCCGCGATCGATACGCTGTATTACAACGGCAAGATGGCGGAAATCGCGAATAAGCACTTTGGCGAGGATGCCACAAAGGGCCTGCGCCAGGTCACGGAAGCGCCCGCAATCCCGAGCGACTTTGGCACCATCACCGCGGGCAAGCTGCTCATCGGCGCGGAGGTTGGCTACCCGCCGATGGAATACACCACCGAAGACGGCATGACGTTCATCGGCTTTGATATCGATGTCGGCCAGGCCATCGGCGAGCTCCTGGGCCTTGAGGTCGAGGTCATCAACACCTCTTGGGACGGCATCTTCGCGGGCCTTGAAAAGGGGCAGTATGACTGCATCATCTCCTCCGTGAGCATCACGCCCGAACGGCAGGAGGCCTACATTCTCACGGAGCCCTACATTTCTAATGCGCTCTGCATCGTGACCAAGAAGTAAAAAATGACGTTTTTTAGGGGTGCTTAGCGGAATGAATGCGATCAATCAAATCCTTAGCTGGATCCCGAGCCTCTTAAACGCGACCGGGGTCACCCTATTGCTGACGGTGTGCTCCGTTTGCGCGGCGCTGGTGCTGAGCGTCTTCCTGGCGCTTGGCAAGATCTCGCGTTTCCAGCCCCTCAGCAAGCTTGCAGGCGCGTATATCTTCTTCTTCCGCGGCACGCCTCTGCTCATGCAGCTCTTTTTCATCTACTATACGCTGCCCATGCTCGTCCCCGCGCTGACCATCAACAGCCGCTTTCTGGCAGCTTTCGTGGCCTTCTCGCTCAACGTGGCCGCGTACCTGGCAGAGATCATTCGCGCCGCGATCCAGTCGATCGACAAGGGCCAGATGGAGGCGGGTAAGTCCCTGGGGCTAAGCTATGGCCAGGCCATGCGGCTGGTCATCATTCCCCAGGCCTACAAGCGAATGATCCCGCCGATCTGCAACGAGTTCGTGATGGTCTTGAAGGATACTTCCCTGGTTTCCATCATCGCGCTGACGGATCTCACCTTCCAAACCAAGATCATCGCCGCCAATAAGGCGTCTTCCCTGGTCTATATCCCCGCGATGCTGATCTATTTGGTGATGACGGCCCTCTTTACCGTCATCTTCGACAGGCTCGAGAAAAAACTCTCGGTCTATGAATAGCGAAGGGGGCCAAAGCCATGCCAATCATTGAAACCATCGACCTTTGCAAGTCCTTCGGCCAGCTTGAGGTGCTCAAAGACGTCAGCCTTTCGGTCGAGCAGGGCGAAGTCGTCGTCATCCTGGGCCCCAGCGGCGCCGGCAAGTCGACCTATCTCCGCTCGCTCAACGAGCTTGAAACCATCACCAGCGGCAAGATCCTCATCGGCGGCGAATTGCTCGATGAGCGGCGCGGCGGCCACAGCTTGGTCAAGCTCACGCCCGAGCAGCGCACCCAGATCCTTTTGCGGATGGGCATGGTCTTTCAGCGCTTTAACCTCTTCCCCCATAAGACGGCTGCCGAAAACATCATGCTCGCGCCGGTCAACGTCAAGGGCATAAAAGAAGCGCTGGCGCGCGAGCAGGCGCTGGATCTCCTCAACAAGGTCGGCCTGGCCGACAAGGCGGATGAATACCCTGCCAGGCTCTCGGGCGGCCAGCAGCAGCGCGTGGCCATCGCGCGGGCGCTCGCGATGGAGCCGCAGATCATGCTCTTCGACGAGCCGACCTCCGCTCTCGACCCGGAGCTCGTGGGCGACGTGCTTACGGTGATGAAGGATCTGGCTCAAAGCGGCATCACGATGCTGGTGGTCACGCACGAGATGGGCTTTGCCCGCGAGGCCGCGGATCGCGTCGTGTTCATGTGCGACGGCACGATATCGGAAGAGAGCAGCCCCGACGAGTTCTTCACCAACCCGCAAAACCCTCGGGCGCGGCAGTTCCTGAACAGCATCCTGTAGCCCCCAAAAAGCAAAAAGAAGCGTTAGCCTGCTAAAGGCTAACGCTTCTTTTTTGCGTGTGCTGTTCTTACAGCGCCTTCAAATAGGCTCCGTAGGCGTAGACGACCCGATCGCCCTTTTGAATCTTGGCCCAATTCCCTTCAAAGCCCAGCACATGGGCGGCCCCGCCCCTGGCCAGCCTGCCGCACAGGGCGGATTCGCCGGATGGCTTTGCCCGCAAATTCAGCGATCCGCCGCTGGTTTCAACAAGGTACCAGCCCGCGCCGTTTTCGGCGATTTCGCCAGCCTGGGGCGCCGCATCGCGGCCTTCTTCTATCAGCCTTCCGCCGCCTTCCACCGGCCGGTTTGCAGGGGCCAGCACCGCGGCGCCGAGGTTTTCAAAAAAGCGGTTTTCACCCTCGACGCGCAAAGAGGCTTCCCCTTCGCCGCCAGCTTGCAGCGCCACAATCGCGCCGCTTGCTTCCGCCGCGTTTTGCTCAAATAACCCGTCATAAAGCGCGTACTCCGCGTCGCCAAGCCGCGCCGCCAGCCAAAGCGCCGCGCCGTCTTGCGCGCGGTTGCCCAAAAACGAGCAGCCCTTCAGCGTGCCGCCGCCAAGAAGCGCGAGCGCGCCGCCGCGCCCGGTTTCGCCAAGGGCGCCGTTTGCCGCAAACTCGCAATGTTCAAGGCTTGCCGGGCCGTAAAGAAGCCCGGCCCCCCCGCCGCTCACGGCGGTGTTGCCCCGGAAGAGGGCGTTTTGCATGATCGCGCCGCCCGAAACGGCGATTGCCCCGCCCTGCTCTGCCGAGTTCCCCTCAAAACTGCAATCGCGCAGCGTTAAATCGCCGCAAACCAGCGCGCCGCCGGCCTCGATGGCTCGGTTGCCGATGAAGTCGCAATTTTGAAGCTCCGCAGCGCCAGAGAGCGCGGCGGCGCCGCCAAGGCTCCCCGACTCATTCCCCTCAAAGCGGCAGCCTTCCAGCCTTGTTCCCCCGGCCGTAACGATGAAAGCGCCGCCGGCGCCGCCCTTTTGGTTGCCCGTGAAGCCGCAGTCGATCAGCTCCGCAGAAAGCTGGTCGCCCCTGCCAAAGCCGTCCACGCGCAGGGCGCCGCCCCTTGCGCCCTCAAACAGCAGCCCTTCGGCCAGAAGCCGCCCCTCCACATGGAGCAGGCCCTCCTGCGCGCTTCTGCTCAAAAGGCGGTGGCCGCCCCCCACGATTTGGACCGAGTTGCGTATCGTCAGCTCATAAAAACACTCGATATCGTCCTGAATGACGAGCAGAAACTCTTCCGGGTTTTCGGCCTTTTCGGCCATACCGATGGCTTCGGCGGCTGCCTCGAGCTCGGCGAAGTTCGAAACGCTATAGCTCGCGGCGAAGGCGGCCTGGGCGCCAAAGGCCAGCAAAACACCAAAAAAACATAAGCCAAACAGGAACTTGCCCTTCATGCGCAACACCTCTTTGGCTTATATTGCCCGATAGGCTATTTTTCATCCCGTTCCCTGTTTTGGCTTCGCCTGCGCCTGGGCTTTCTCTCTTCCAGGCCCAGGAGCACGCGGTCGTCCGCGCTGAGCTCCAGTTTTTCAAAAAGATCCGGCCGCCTTTCGCGGGTTTCGGTCAGCATCTTCTCGCGGCGCCAGGCCTCGATCTTCTTATGCGCGCCTGAAAGCAGTTCCTCCGGAGCCCTTAAGCCCAGAAACTCGGCCGGCCTGGTATATTGCGGGTATTCGAGCAGCCCTTCCATGAAGGATTCCTCGGCGGCTGAAGTCTCATCCCCCAAAACCCCGGGAACGTGCCTGGCCAGCGCGTCGATGAGCACCATGGCGGCAAGCTCCCCGCCGGTGAGCACGTAGTCGCCGATGGAGATCTCCTCATCGACCCAAAGGTCGATCGCGCGCTGGTCGACGCCCTCGTAATGCCCGCAGAGCAGGATCAGCCCTTCCTCTTTCGCAAGCTCCATCGCCCGCCGCTGTGTCAGCGTCCTGCCCTTGGGCGAAAGCAACACGCGCCGCGCCGCAAAGCCCCGCGTGGCGCTGAGAAAGGCATCGTGCAGGGGCTGGGCGGTCATCACCATGCCGGGGCCGCCGCCAAAGGGGTAATCGTCGCAGCGGCGGTGCTTATCGTTCGTAAAGGCGCGTATATCGAGGGTTTCAACGCTTAAAAGGCCCGCTTTTTCGGCCCTGCCAAGGATCGAGGCAGAAAGGGGCGCGAACATCTCAGGGAAGAGCGTCAGCACCTTAATCCGCATCGACCGCCACCTCTGAAAGGCCGCAGGAATCGAGCACCATCAGGCCCTTTTCCAGATTCACGCTGAGGATTACCCTTTTTAGCGCCGGGAAGAGGAAGTTCTTCTTCCCGCGCACCTCATAGACGTCGTTCCCCCCGGCCTGATAGATCTCGGTGAGCTTCCCAAGCTCCGCGCCGCTTTCGTCTTCAACCCGAAGGCCCTTCAAATCCGCGATGAAATAGCGCCCCTCGGGCAGTTTGGCAGCGTCCGCCCTTCGCACATAAAGGAGCTTCCCGCGCAGCTTCTCGGCCTCCTCCTGCGAGGAAACGCCCTCTAAAAAAAGGTAGGCGAAGCCGCCGGCCTCGCGCGCGGCCAAAACCCGGAGCTCCTCCCCGCCGTCTTCGCCCAAGAACAGCTTCTTGATCTCTAAAAAACGGCCGGGGGCGTCGGTTTCCGGGCGAACCTTGACCTCGCCCCTTATGCCCTGGGGTTTTAAGACCTGCCCCACCATCAAAAACGCTCGCATTTTGGCTTTTCTCCATTCGAAAAATCCATGAAGGCTTCACTTCATGGATTTTCTATCGATATTTTTCGTTAAAGGATCTCGAGCATCGCGGGCTCGCCGCGGCGAAGGCCGGCGGCCTTGACCACCGCGCGGATTGCCTTGGCGATGCGGCCTTGCCGGCCGATGACCTTGCCCATATCCTCCGGGGCCACATGAAGCTCGATGATGAGGCCGGTTTCGCCTCTCAGCTCGCGAACCTCGACGGCGTCTGGGGAATCCACCAGGGATTTTGCGATGTATTCAACCAATTCTCGCATGAAAATGCCTCCCTTTAGGGGCTTATTCGATGGCGCCGCCCTTGCGGAGCAGGGTGCGCACCGTCTGCGTGGGCTGTGCGCCGGTCTTGATCCAGTACTGCGCGCGCTCGACGTTGACCTTGAGCTCGTTGGGCTCGATCACGGGGTTGTAGTAGCCGATCTCCTCGATGAAGCGGCCATCGCGGGGGGTGCGGCTGTCGGCCACGACGATGCGATAAAAGGGCTTGCCCTTCATGCCCATCCTCTTCAAGCGAATCTTAACCATGCTGAAAACCTCCAAAGTGTTTTTATCTCAATCCTCCAAGCTGGCTTGGATGCGATTGTTCAATTTAGAAGGGAAGCTTGGGGAAGCCTCTCATCTTGCCCTTTTTGCCCATGGCACCGAACTGCTTGACCATCTTCTGCGCCTGCTCGAACTGCTTTAAAAGCTGGTTGAGCTGCTGCACGCTGGTGCCGGAGCCAGCCGCCACGCGTTTTTTGCGGCTGAAGTCGAGGATGCGCGGATTGCGTCTCTCGGCCGGGGTCATGGAGCGAATGACTGCCTTGGTTCTGGCGAGCTGCTTTTCGTCGATTTCCGCGTTTGCGAGCTTCGCGCCGCCCGGGAGCATCGCGAGCAGCTCTTGCATGGAGCCCAAGTTGCTGATCTG
Source organism: Christensenellaceae bacterium (assembly GCA_031287285.1). Classification (GTDB taxonomy): domain Bacteria; phylum Bacillota; class Clostridia; order Christensenellales; family UBA1750; genus JAITGM01. The sequence continues at coordinate 660 of JAITTC010000101.1, read as the reverse complement.
CTCCATTTGGTCGAGGAAGTCGTCCAGCGTGAACTGATTCTTGCGCAGCCGCTGCTCAAGCTCTTGCGCCTTCTTTTCGTCGATGTTTTGCTGCGCCCTTTCGATGAGCGAGAGCACATCGCCCATGCCGAGGATGCGCGAGGCCATTCTGTCTGGGTAAAAGGGCTCGATATCGCCAAGCTTTTCGCCCACGGAGGCCAATTTAATCGGCTTGCCGGTCACCGCACGGATCGAGATCGCGGCGCCGCCCCTCGTATCGCCGTCGAGCTTTGTGAGCACGACGCCGCTCAAATTCAGCCTTTCATCGAAGGCCTTGGCCACGTTTACGGCCTCTTGCCCGGTCATGGAATCGACCACGAGGAGGATTTCGTCGGGCTTTACGGCCCTTTTGATCTCTTCGAGCTCGCCCATCAGGGCATCGTCGATCTGCAAACGGCCAGCCGTGTCTACGATCAGCACGTCGTGCAGGCCGATGATGGCCTGGCGCTGGGCCTCTTTGGCGATCTTGACCGCGTCCTTCTCGCTCCCCATCGAAAACACGGGGAGGCTAAGCGATTTGCCCACAACTTCCAGCTGCGTAATCGCCGCGGGGCGGTAAACGTCGCAGGCAGCGAGCAAGGGATTTTTGCCCTGTTTTTTCAGCATCCCGCCAAGCTTTGC
>JAITTC010000012.1 GCA_031287285.1 Christensenellaceae bacterium | reverse complement strand
GCCCCTCCGCAATGTTCAATCCAAAGCCCCCTTTTTTTAATTTCATCATGAAAACGCCTTCAAAACTTAAGAGCGCCGCCCGGCTTTTGGGGCGGAGGGCAGCAATTGGGGCGCTTTTTGCTCAAGTATAGCACTGCGCCCTCGCAAAAGATAGCGTTAAAGGCCTAAATGCGAAAGGATCATCTCGCTTACATGGCAAAAGCCGCGCAGGGTGCCTAAAGGGCGCGGCGTGCGGCCTTTTTGCAGGGCCAAAAGGGGGACGTACTCGCGGGTGTGGTCGCTGCCGGCAAAGCAGGGGTCGCAGCCGTGGTCGCCGGTGATGAGCAGCAGATCGCCTTCAGTCAGGGCCAAAATCAGCTCTGGCAGGCAGGCGTCGAAGGCCTCGAGCGCCCCGCCGTAGCCGATTGGGTCGCGCCGGTGGCCGTAGAGCATATCAAAATCGACCAAATTCACGAAAAGAAGGCCGTCGAAGGGCTTTTTTGCCTCTTCGAGCAGCACGCGGATGCCCTCTTCATTCCCGTCGGTCGGGATTGAGCGCGACACGCCGCGCCCCGCGAAGATGTCGCTGATCTTGCCTACGGCGGCGACCTCGCGCCCGGCGGAACGAAGCCGATCGAGCATCGTTTCGCCCAAGGGTTCTAGTGAAAAATCGTGCCGCCTGCTCGTGCGGCTGAAGCTCCCGGGCAGGCCGGCAAAGGGCCTGGCGATGACGCGGCCCACAGCCAAGGGCCCCTGGAGCAAGCCTCTGGCGGCTTGGCAGATGGCGTACAGCTCCTCTGGCGGGATGATGTCTTCGTGCGCCGCGATCTGCAGGACGCTGTCTGCCGAAGTATACACGATGGGGCTGCCCGTGCGAAGATGCTCTTCGCCGAACTCCTCGATGACGGCAAGGCCGGAGGCGACCACATTGCCCAAGATCTTGTGCCCGATTGCCCGCTCAAAATCCGCGATAAACCCGGCTGGGAAGCCGCAGGGGAAGGTGGGGAAGGGCTGCTTTAGGCGCAGCCCCGCCATTTCCCAATGGCCGGTGGTCGTGTCCTTGCCGGGCGAAAGCTCGCTGAGGCGGCCGTAGCTCGAAAGAGGCATGGGGATGCCGCCGCTCAACCCCTCGATATTGAAAAGGCCAAGGCTTTTCAGATTTGGCAGACGAAGCGCCGGGCAAGCGCCAAGGATGCTCTGCAGGGTGTGGCTGCCCTCGTCGCCATAGGCAGAAGCGTCGGGCAGGGCGCCGACGCCAAGGGAGTCCAGCACGATGAGGATCGCTCTTTTGTGCAAAAGAAAAACCTCCTTGGGTCTTGTTAAAGCATCAGCGCCATGGCCAGCCATTCAAGCAAAAGGGCGCAAAGCGCCGGCAGGCACCAGCACGAAATATGGATGAGGTAGGTTCTGGGGGCCAAGCTCTGGCGCTTGAAGGCCTGTGCAAGCCCCATACAGCAGGCGCCGATGAGGGCCAGCAGCACGAGCAGCCCTTGGGGGAAGACGAGAAGAAGAAAGGTCAGCAACCCGCCAAAGCCCAGCGTAGAGAGCCACCAGCCCCAGGCAAAGCCGATGGCGTAGGCCCGAATGGCGAGCACCACGGCGGCCAGCGGCGCGCCCAGGAAGTGCAGCACACAGGGCAGGATCAAGGCAAAGCACCAGATCTCGCGCAGAATGCCGCGCAGCGCGATGAAGGGCGTGAGCGGCACGAAGACCACGCGGATCTTCTCGATCGAGAACGCATGCGACATCCCGCAGGAAACGAAGACCAGCGCCACGAAGACGAGCCCGACCTGCCAGGGCAAATAGCTTCGGAGCTGCATCAGCCAAAGGTTGACAAGCCTTTTCATAAAAATTCCCCCTCATAGGGGAAAACTATGAGGGTTTTATCGGAAGTATGCGCTGCTGCGCGCCTTCGGGCCTTGGGTTTGCCAGGTCTTTTGGTCGATTGTATAGAGCAGGCCGTCGCGGCCCTTTCGCGCGCCGGGAAGGATTGCTTCGCGGCGCATGCCGAGACCTTCCATGATGCGAAATGAAGCGATGTTGCCGGCATCGCAGGTCGCCCGGATGCGGGGGAGATCGAGCACGCAGAAGCCAAGGCGTAGCAGCGCTTCCCCCATTTCGCCGCCAAGGCCCTGCCCCCAATGGTCGCGGCGAAGCGTTCAGCCAAGCTCGGGCTCCGCGTCGCAGTGGAACAGCGCCCCTTGGCCGACGACCTCGCCGCCGCTTTTGAGCACGGCTGCGTATTCAAAGTTTTGGCATGGCTCTTCGCCTGCCGAAAAAGAAGCATAGTCGAGGTAAGCTTTGACCTGCTCGGCGCTCCGATGGCCGCCGCCGCGGTATTTCATGGTTTCTGGATCGCTCATAAAGGCGAAGGCCGCGTCAAAATCGCCAAGCCTAAAGCCGCGCAGCCGCAAGCGAGGGGTTTCAAGCTCCATAAAGCGCATGGGCTTCCTCCTTTTGGGGCTCAGCGCCCCAAGATCCGCTCGATGCGGCGGCTGAAGCCCTTCGTGAAGGCCGATTCGCGCGACCGGTCCAGCGGCTCGACCAAGACGGAGAGCATCCCGCAAAGCAGGCCGGCGGGCAGGTCGGTGAGGATCTGGTCGCCGATCATCGCGCAGGCCTTTGGCGAAACGGCAAGCGCCCTGGCGGCCCGGAGCGGGGCGAAGGGCAGGGGCTTCATCGCGCGGTAAAAGACGGGCAGGCTAAGGCGCGTTGCAAGGGGCTCAAGGCGCCTCGTTTGCGCGTTGGAAACCACGGCCAGCTGAAAGCCCATTCTTTTTGCCCGCCGCAGCCAAAGAAGCGTTTCCTCGGGGATTTGAAGGCTATGCCAGAAGCAGAGCGTATTATCGGCATCCAGCAGCAGCGCGCGGACGCCTAGGGCAAAAAGCTGCTCGAGATCGACCTCAAACAGCCTGCCCGCGCGAAGGATCTTAGGCATGGTAGCCCTTGGGGTTCTGCTTTTGCCAGCGCCAGGCATCGCGCAGCATCTCGCCCAGGCCCTTTTCGGCCTTCCAGCCAAGGAGCCTTTCTGCCTTCTCGGTCGAAGACCAGCTTTCATCTGCGTCGCCGGCACGCCTGGGCGCGATGAAGTAGGGGATTGGAACGCCATTGACCTGTTCGAAGGTTTTAATCACCTCCAGCACGCTGGAGGCCTTGCCGGTGCCCAGGTTGACGGCCTCGCAGCCCTTGTGCGCGCCTGCGTACTCCATCGCGGCGACATGGCCGCGCGCCAGGTCGCTTACATGAATATAATCGCGCAGGGGGGTGCCGTCCGGGGTGTTGTAGTCGTTTCCAAAGACGGGAAGGCGCTGAAGTTCCTCCACGGCCACGCGGGTGACGTAGGGGAGCAGGTTGTTGGGGATGCCGCTCGGGTCGTCGCCGATGAGGCCGCTTTCGTGCGCGCCCACGGGGTTGAAATAGCGCAGCAGCACCGCCGAAAAGCCAGGGTCGGCCGCGCAAAGGTCGCGCAGCATCTGCTCGATCGCGAACTTCGTCCAGCCGTAGGGGTTGACGCAGCCAAGGGCCATGTCTTCGCGAAGCGGCATTTGGGTCGCGGCGCCGTAGACCGTGGCCGAGGAGCTGAAGATTATGGACCGAACGGCAAACTCCCGCATGACCTTGAGCAGCACGATGCTGCCATAGAGGTTGTTATCGTAATATTCAAGCGGCTTTTTAACGGACTCGCCCACCGCTTTGAGCCCGGCAAAGTGAATGACCGCCTCGATTGGCTGCGCCTCAAAGACTGCCCTTAATGCCCTTTCGTCGCGCAGGTCGAGCTCGTAGCTGGGGAAGTCCTTGCTGGTGATCTGCCGCACGCGATCGAGCGCGACCGGCGAAGAATTGATGTAGTTATCGATGCCCACGATGGAAAAACCACGGTTTAGGAGCTCTACGCAGGTGTGCGAGCCCACATAGCCTGCCGCGCCGGTCAATAAAACACTCATTGCTCTTCCCCTTCCGATGTGTCGACATAGCTTTCGATGAGGAAGCGCGGCCGCGCCTTCACTTCTTGATAGATCTTGCCTATATATTCGCCGACCACGCCCAATGCCAGCATCTGCAGCCCGCTGAAGAGCGCGATGACGGAAAGGATGGGCGCAAAGCTTTGCACGGCGTGCCCGAAGAGTTTTTGCAAAAGGAGGATGAGAAGGCAGAGCGCGCTCAGCGCGAAGATGGCAAGGCCCAGCGAAGCGATGAGCCGCAGGGGCTGCACGCTGAAGGAGGTGATGCCATCCAGGGCGAGGGCCAGCATCTTCTTTAAGGGGTATTTCGACTCGCCCGCAAAGCGGTCGCCGCGCTCGTAAAGCACCGTGGAGGATCGATAGCCGATCAGCGGCACCATGCCGCGAAGGAAGAGATTGACCTCGCGAAAATCCGCCAGGGCATCGAGCGCGCGGCGGCTTAAAAGGCGGTAATCCGCGTGATTGAAGACGGTTTCAACCCCCATGGCGCCCATGAACTTATAGAAGAACAGCGCCGTGCCGCGCTTGAAGGCGGTATCCCTCTTCCGCGAAGAGCGCACGCCGTAGACCACGTCATTTCCCTTGTCGAATTCGTCTAAAAAGCCATCGATGGCGTTGATATCGTCCTGCAGGTCGGCATCCATAGAGATCGTGACCTCCGCGCGCTCGCGAACCGTCATCAGCCCGGCCAGCAGCGCGTTTTGGTGCCCCCGATTGCGCGAGAGATTGATGCCTGCAAAAAGCGAGTCCTCCTTCGTCAGCGCAAGGATCATCGGCCAGGTTTGATCCTTCGAGCCGTCGTTGACGAAGCAGATGCGGCTCTTTTTTGAAATGCGGCCCTGATCGAGCAGCGAAAGCATCTTTTCGCGCAGGCGCTTCGAGGTTTCGGGAAGCACCTCCTGTTCGTTGTAGCAGGGGATGACCAAATAGAGCGTATACGCCATGTCTTGCTTGCCTCCGTCTTTAGATTAAGAAGGCTCCTTCCCATCGAAGGAATTCCCTGATTTGGGCAATATCATACCACAAAATGAGGGCGGATACAATTTGATTCGGGGTTTGCCTTTATGCTTTTTGTTTGAAGGGCGGCGGGGGAGGGTATTCATAGTCAACGGCAACGAAAACAAGGAGGATGAGATCATGAAATGGATTTGCCCCATCTGCGGTTATGTGCACGAAGGCCCGGAGGCCCCCGAAAAATGCCCCCAGTGCGGCGCCGCGAAGGAAAAGTTTAAGCAGGCGGGCGACGAGGCCCGTGCCTGGGCAGACGAGCACCGCATCGGCGTGGCAAAGGGCCTGGATGCCGAGGTGGTCGAGGGATTGCGCCAAAACTTTGCGGGCGAGTGCACCGAGGTTGGCATGTACTTAGCCATGAGCCGTCAGGCGGATCGCGACGGCCTGCCCGAGGTGGCCGAAGCCTATAAGCGCATCGCCTTTGAAGAAGCGGAGCACGCGGCCAAGTTTGCGGAGCTTTTGGGCGAGGTCGTCTACGCGGATACGAAGAAGAACCTCGAGCTGCGCGTGGATGCGGAGTACGGCGCGACGGCGGGCAAGCTGCAGATCGCAAAGCGCGCCAAGGAGCTTGGCTATGATGCGATTCACGATACCGTGCACGAGATGTGCAAGGACGAGGCGCGCCACGGCAAGGCCTTCGACGGGCTTTTGAAGCGTTACTTTTAACAGGGTAGGTTTTTATGCAGGGCTTTCCGCGCAAGCGGAAGGCCCTGTTTGTCGAGAGGCTCAGGCCTGCGCTGCCAGCCTGCGGCGGACTCAGGCCATCGCCGCGGGCGGTTGGGCCAAAAGGGCGGTGCGGGTTGGATTCGCCGGCCGCATTTTAAGGCCCGCCCAGGTTAGCGAGGTGCCCCACCCTTTTCTTCGCCCTGCAATCGTGGTATGATTCGGTCGTGCGCGAGCCGCGCGGCGGAATTGAAAGCAAAGGGACGTTTTTGCGATGAAGGCCTTATTCAAGCGAAATACGCGGAGTAAAAAACCGGGCGCGAAGCCAGATTCCCTTGCCGCGCCAATCCTGTTTGTGCTGTTTTCCGTTCTTGTTTTTTGCTATTTAACCCGATTGGAGGCGCATACGCGCGCAGACATCTTCCTTCCGGCGGACTATTCGATTTTGGACGCGGAAAGCGGCCGAGCGAGCCCTTCTAGCGAAGAGAGCGGCGCCGCCGACCCCATAGATGCGCCTTACGCAAGATATACCCGGCAAGAGAGCGGCCCCTACACCGTCAGGCAGGAGATTTTGCTTTCTAGGTTTGCATACATCAAGGCCCCGCAGGGCTTCCGGGGGGAAAGGGCGGGCGTCACAGTGCGGGAGCTATGCGACGAGGTTGCGCGCGCGTTGGGCGAGGCAAAAACGGACGCCGAGAGTGTTTTCGGCCGCGAGCGCGAGGAGCTTCTTGCCATCATAAACGGGATCTGTGAGCAGAGCCTTTTGGGCGGGCTGGTCATTCGCGAATATGTGGCGGCCCCTTCCGGGCTGGCGGGCTATGTGCTGGGAAAAGACGGTGAACTCACCATGGCGCTTCGCGGCACGGACGATGCGATCGATCAGCTAGACAACGCGCTTTTGCTGCCGTTTAACCTTTCCGTGCAATATGCAGACTTGCGCGGGCTGCTTAAGAAATACGGCGAAGCGAAGCGGATTTGGCTTACCGGGCATTCCAAGGGCGGGCATAACGCCATCTATGCCGCATCGATCGACCCTCGGTGCCGCGCCACCGGCTTTAACGCGCCGGGCTTTGGAATTTTTTTGAGCGATGCCCAGCATGACGGCCTGGACTTCGGCGTTAATTATGTCATCAACGGGGATGTCACGGGCTTTCTTCTCTTCCATTTGGAGCGGCGCGTCGTTCTGGAAACGCCGGGCTTGGGCGAGCGCGGGGGGCTGTCGCTCAACGACAGGCATAGGCTGAATCTTTTTTTCTCGGTTGACGATCTTTTGGTGGCGGAGAAAATCCATCCCCTCTCGATATGGAGCGAGTGGATCACGCAGATTCTTTGGCTGCTGCTTATTTTCTTCGCGGGATGGGGAGCTGGCTGTTTATTAAAAAAGGCTTTCGTTGCGATGTTATGGATTTGGCGCCGGGCCGCCGAAAAGCGGGAAAGGATCGGGTGAGCGGCCGAAAAAGCGCGTGACGGAGTGCCGCGTGCAATTGAGAAAGCCGGCCGGCGCGCTTAAAAAACGCCGGGGGGCGTTCAAAGCGGAGAAATTCGGGTCGCTTTTGGAGTATTTGAGTTGACGAAAAACTGAAAATCGGATATACTACTAGCACTTGAAAGGCGATGATGGGAAGAGTACGCGTTTCTTTGCCGCATAAAAGAGAGTCCGCCACCTTAGGTGAGAGGCGGGTGCCGGTGGGGACGCAGAACATGGCCCCGGAGCCTTTTGCCCGAAGGCCTTTGGGCGAATAGGGTAAAACGGCAGGCCCCGTTACAGGTCGGGCGGATGATGGTTCGCCTAAAAGCGATAAATCAGGGTGGTACCGCGAAGAGATTCGCCCCTGCCAAGGGCTTTGCCTGCGGCTCAGGGCGTTTTATTTTTGACTTGAAGGGTGGGAACTTGAGATGGGAAAGCCGACGTTTTACCTGACGACGCCGATCTATTACCCGAGCGATAACCTGCATATCGGCCACGCCTATTGCACCGTGGCCACGGACGCTCTCGCGCGCCATAAGCGCAGCATGGGCTATGATGTGCACTTTTTGACCGGCACCGACGAGCACGGCATGAAGATCGAGCGCAAGGCCAAGGAAGTGGGCCTGACGCCGCAGCAGTATGTCGACGGGATCGTTTCCGGCATCAAAAAGCTGTGGGCGCTCATGGATATTTCCTATGACGACTTCATCCGCACCACCGAGAAGCGCCACGAGTCGGCCGTGCAGAAGATCTTCAAGCGGCTTTATGACCAGGGCGACATTTACAAGAGCGATTATGAGGGCTGGTACTGCACGCCCTGCGAATCCTTCTGGACGGAGCACCAGCTGAAAGACGGCATGTGCCCGGACTGCGGCCGCCCCGTGGAGTTTGCCAAGGAAGAAAGCTACTTCTTTAAGCTTTCGAAATACGCAGACCGGCTCATCGAGCACATTCGACAAAACCCGGAGTTCATCCAGCCGCAGAGCCGCACGAACGAGATGCTGCAAAACTTCCTCTTGCCGGGGCTTGAGGATCTCTGCGTGTCGCGCACCTCGTTTACCTGGGGCATCCCCGTCAGCTTTGACGAAAAGCACGTCGTCTATGTTTGGATCGACGCGCTCTCGAACTACATCACGGCGCTTGGCTACGACTCGGACGACGATTCTCTTTTTAAAAAGTACTGGCCCGCCGATCTGCACATCGTGGGCAAGGAAATCGTGCGCTTCCACACCATCATCTGGCCGATCATGCTCATGGCGCTGGGCTTGCCGCTGCCAAAGCAGGTTTTTGGCCATGGCTGGCTGGTGCTGGACGGCGGCAAGATGTCAAAATCCAAGGGCAATGTGGTCGATCCCGCCCTGCTTTGCGAGCGCTACGGCGTGGACGCGATCCGCTACTTCCTCCTGCGCGAGATGCCCTTCGGCTCCGACGGCAACTTCTCGAACGAGGCGCTGCTCACGCGCATCAATTCCGACCTGGCCAACGACCTTGGCAATCTGCTCTCGCGCACCGTCGCGATGATCGAGAAGTATTTTGGCGGCGAAGTGCGGGCCCCAGGCGAGAGGACGGAACTTGAAGAAAACCTGATCGCCCTTGCAGAAGCCCTTCCCGCCCACATGGACGAGATGATGGGCAAGATGCAGTTTTCGGCGGCGCTAACCGAGATCTGGCGCGTGGTGGGGGAGTGCAACCGCTACATCGACCTAACCCAGCCCTGGATCTTGGGCAAAAGCGACGAGGGCAAGGAAAGGCTCGCAACCGTTTTATATACCCTGGCCGAGTGCGCCCGCATCATCGCCGTGCTG
>JAITTC010000181.1 GCA_031287285.1 Christensenellaceae bacterium | reverse complement strand
CCACCGGCGGCGAAGCCGCCGTGGCCGCGAAGCGGCCAGCCGCGCGCAGCGCGGCGTGGGCCCTATGGCGCGCAAGCGGAAACGAGCGCGCCCGTTCCCGCTTGAAGGGTCGCGTGCCTTACGAGCGGATGACGCGACGCGAAAACAATCGGCGCGCTTCCCTGAGGGGGCGCGGGGGAGTCGCTCCCCCGCTTGGGCTCAGTCCATCCAGCCCTGCGCGCAAAGGAGCTCAGCCGAGAGCACGCCGCCGCCCGCCGCCCCGCGCAGGGTGTTATGCGAAAGGCAGACGAAGCGGTAGTCGAGCACGGGATCCTCGCGCAGGCGGCCGATGGCAATGCCCATGCCGCGCCCAAGATCGCGGTCTAGCCTTGCCTGCGGCCGGTTTTCCTCCTCGAAGTAGTTCAGGAAGGGGCTTGGCGCGCTGGGGAGCTCGAGCTTCTGCGGCTCGCCCTTGTAGGTGGCCCAGGCGAGCTTCATCTGCTCGATCGAGGGCTTGTTCTTGAATTTTACGCTCACGGCGGCCGTGTGCCCGTCGCTGACCGGCACGCGGTAGCACTGCGCGCTGATCCTCGGCCCCTTGGCGGGCACGATCAGGCCGTTTTCGAGCCGCCCCCAAATCTTCAGGGGTTCCTGCTCGCTCTTTTCTTCCTCGCCAGAGATGAAGGGGATGACGTTATCGAGGATCTCTGGCATGGTCTCGAAGGTTTTGCCGGCGCCGGAGATTGCCTGGTAGGTGCTGACCACCACAGCCTCGATGCCGCTTTGCCAAAAGGGCGTGAGCGCCGGCACGTAGGACTGGATCGAGCAGTTCGGCTTCACCGCGATGAAGCCCTTCTTCGTGCCGAGGCGCTTGCGCTGCTCGAGAATCGCCCTTGAATGATCCGGATTGATCTCCGGGATCATCATGGGCACGTCGGGCAGGGCGCGGCAGGCCGAGTTGTTCGAAACGACCGGGGTTTCGCTCCTTGCGTAGGCCTCTTCCAGCGCCCGGGTTTCGGGCTTTTTCATGTCGACCGCGCAAAAGACGAAGTCGCAGAGCGCGGCGACCTTTTCCACATCGGAAGCGTCGTAGACCGGCATCTTTTTCAGGCCTTCGGGGATCGGCTCGCTCATCAGCCAGCGCCCGGCGACCGCCTCTTCATAGCTCTTGCCCGCGCTGCGCGCGCTGGCCGCCAAAACGCCGACCTGAAACCAGGGGTGGTTTGCCAGCAGCAGCGCGAAGCGCTGCCCCACCATGCCCGTGGCGCCGATGATGCCGACCGTGTAGGATGCTTTCATGCTTTGTTTCCTCCTGCTTTTAGGCCTTTGGTTTTAGTTGTTTGCGCGGCTGCGCACTTCTTCGCTCAGGCGCGAAAGGAGCTCTTCAAGGCTTATGCTGCCCTGGTCGCCGCCCGCGCGGGCGCGCAGCGCCAGGCGCCCGCCTTCCACTTCCTTATCGCCAAGCACAACCATATAGGGGATCTTCTGCACCTGCGCCTCGCGGATCTTAAAGCCGATCTTCTCGTTGCGCAGGTCGGTTTCAACGCGGAAACCAGCTGCAAGCAGCGCGCTTTCGACCTGCCTTGCGTAGTCGTCCGCCCTGTCGGTCACGGTGAGGACGCGAACCTGCACCGGGGCGAGCCACAGGGGGAAGGCGCCCGCGAAGTGCTCGGTCAAAATGCCGATAAAGCGCTCGATGCTGCCAAAAACCGTGCGGTGAATCATCACGGGGCGGTGTTTTTCGCCGTCGGAGCCCACATACTCAAGCTCGAAGCGCTCGGGCATCTGGAAGTCGAGCTGCAGGGTTGCGCACTGCCAGGTGCGGCCGATGCTATCGACTAGATGGAAGTCGATCTTGGGGCCGTAAAAGGCGCCATCGCCGGGATTGAGCGCGTAATGGATCTTTTTGTCGATCAAGGCCTTCTCAAGGGCGGCTTCAGCCATGTCCCAGGTCGCGATTTCGCCCATGAAGTCCTCCGGGCGTGTCGAAAGCTCCACCCGGTACGAAAAGCCGAAGATCCTATAAATGCGGTCGACCAAGTCGATCACGCCGTTAATCTCCGCGGAGATTTGATCTGGCGTCATATAGAGGTGGGCGTCGTCCTGGGTGAAGCAGCGCACGCGCATGAGCCCGTGCAGCGCGCCCGAAAGCTCGTGCCGGTGCACGATGCCCATCTCCGCCATGCGTACGGGCAGCTCCTTGTATGACCACATCCGCCGCTTGTAGGCCAGCATCCCGCCCGGGCAGTTCATGGGCTTGATGGCATAGTCGCCCTCGTCGATCTTTGTGAAGTACATATTGTCTTTATAATGGTCCCAGTGGCCGGAGCGATGCCAAAGCTCCTCGTTCAGGATGAGCGGCGTGCGGATCTCCTCATAGCCCGCGCGCGCGTGCTCGGCGCGCCAGAAGGCCTCGAGCTCGTTGCGCAAAACCATTCCCTTGGGGAAGAAGAAGGGGAAGCCCGGGCCCTCGTCATACAGCGCGAAGAGATCAAGCTCGCGGCCGAGCTTTCGGTGGTCGCGCCGCTTCGCCTCCTCGACCTGGTCGAGGTAGGCCTTTAAACCCTCCTTGCTGTCAAACGCGGTGCCATAAATGCGCTGAAGCATCTTGTTCTTCTCGCTTCCGCGCCAGTAGGCCCCTGCGACCTGGGTCAGCGCGAAGGCCTTTACCCGCCCGGTCGAAAGCAGGTGAGGGCCCGCGCAAAGGTCGGTAAAGTCGCCCTGGGTATAGAACGAAAGCGCTTCGCCCTCGGGCAGATCGCGGATGAGCTCCACCTTATAGGGCTGATCCGCCATGAGCCGAAGGGCCTCGTCGCGCGGCAGCTCCTTGCGCGTGATGGGCAGGTTTTCGCGCGTGATTCGCTCCATTTCCTTTTCAACCTCGCGCAAAAAGTCCGGCGTGAAGGGTTCCGGCGCGTCGAAATCATAATAGAAGCCATTGTCGATCGCGGGGCCGATGGCCAGCTTAACCTCGGGCCGCAGCCGCAGCACGGCCTGCGCCAGAATGTGGCTGGCGCTGTGGCGATAGGCCCTCTTGCCCTCGTCGTCGTCAAAGGTCAAAAACTCCACGGCAGCGTCCCCGTCAATCGTCGTGCTA
>JAITTC010000080.1 GCA_031287285.1 Christensenellaceae bacterium | reverse complement strand
GCCCGAGCCCCCCCCCTTCGTCATTGCGATTACCGCATCGCCTAAGCGCGCCCTTCAAGGCACCAGCACCTCCTTCGTCATTGCGATTGCCGCGTCGCTTACGCTCCTCGCAATGACGGCGAAGCAATCCAGCGTATTTACTCCTCGCGTAACGGGGAAGCAATCCAGCGTGCCTGCTCCTTATGCTGCCTTGCGCGCAGTTGCTGGATTGCTTCGTCGCGCGGCTCCTCGCAATGACGGAAGAAGCGCTTTTCGGGCCGCCGACTAGCCCTACCAATGCGCTGCGCTGCCACAAGCCAAGCCTTCTGCGCCGCGATTGGCCCTGCCAACCCGCCGCAGGCAAGCCTGCCTATTCAAAAAGCAAAAAATCCGCGCCAAAGCGTGGATTCCTCTTTGCTTTTGTTAGGGCTTTTTCGCCAGATATAGGGTGGGCTTTTCGTATAGGGTTAGCTTGTTGCCTGCATCCAGGATGGCGTTTCGAACCCCTTCGAAAAACTTCGTCCTATACGGTTCACGCAGCGTGATATGGTCGGAGTGCGTGGCGATATGCGCAACGAAGCTGTCTGCGTCAAATTCCCTGGTCGTATGGTATTCTCGGCGCTCCAGATCGATAAAGCCATATTTTTCGCGCGCGTCGTAGTCGAGTGAGCAGATATAGTTCGTTTCCGGGTGGAAGAACTCCGCGTAAACCTCCTGGATCCTTGAATTGAGCGGCTCGTCGATGTAGCCGCCGTCGGGCCGCAAATCGGGCGGCGTTAGGAACATCGCGAAAGTCCCGCCGCTTTTTAATAGCTCGAAGGCCCTTGGATAGCCGATTTTTTCGGGGATCCACTGAAAGGCCGCGGCCGAATAGAGCAAATCAAAGCGCTCGCCGCTAAAATCGTGGATTTCGAAGTCCGCGTTCACGATGCGGAAGTTGGCGTAGGCGCCAAAGCGCCGCTTCATGAACTCGGTAAAGTTTTCGCCAAGCTCTATGGCCAAATAGGAGCAGCCGGTCTTCAGAATGGGTTCGGTGGCCTGCCCCGTTCCCGGGCCGACCTCCAGCGCCGCCTTGCCGGAGCCCAGATCCGCGTAGCGAATGAGGTCTGCGAAGAGCTCCTCGCAATAGCGCGGCCTCCATCGGTCGAATTCCTCCGGAATGCTATCGAAGATTTTTCTAAAGTCCAAGAGGATCCCTCCTTTTTCGCCCGGGTTTCGCGTATTGTTTCAGCATATCCCTCCCCCCTCCGAATAGCAAGGCTTTTTTGTTTTTCGCTTATCTCCCCAGAAAACGCTCCAGCGGCCCCTTGCAAAAAAAGGCCGCCGGGCCGCTGCGTCCTCGCTCGCCATAAGGACGGTTTAAAAAGGCTCTGCTGGATTGCTTCGTCGCATGGCTTCTCGCAACGACGAAGAAGCGATTCAGCGCGCCTGCTCCTTGTGCTGCCTCTGCGCGTAGCTGCTGGATTGCTTCGTCGCGCAGCTCCTCGCAATGACGAAAGAAGCGCTTTTCGGGCCGTTGACTAGCCCTACCAATGCGCTACGCCGCCGCAAACCAGGCCTTCTACGCCGCCGACTGGCCCCTACTAACCCTGTCGCGCCACCACGTTCGGGTCAGTCGACGGCTCCTTCAAGACAGCCCGGGCCCCTCCTTCGTCATTGCGAGCGCCAGCGAAGCAATCCAGCGTATTTACTCCTCGTGGGTAGCGAAGGAGCAATCCAGCGTGCCTGCTCCTTGTGCTGCCTTTGCGCGTAGTTGCTGGATTGCTTCGTCGCATGGCTCCTCGCAATGACGAAGAAGCGATTCGGCGCCGCTCCTTGCGGATAACTGAGGAAGCGATTCGGCGTACCTGCTCCTTGCGCTGCCTTTGCGCGCAATTGCTGGATTGCTTCGTCGCACAGCTCATCGCAATGACGAAAGAAGCGATTCGGCGCACCGCTCCTCGCAATGACGAGGAAGCGATTCAGCGCGCCGCTCCTTGCGGGTAACGGAGAAGCGATTCGGCGTGCCTGCTCCTTGCGCTGCCTTTGCGCGCAATTGCTGGATTGCTTCGTCGCATGGCTCCTCGCAATGACGGAAGAAGCCCTTAGTCGCACGGCTCCTCGCAATGACGAAGAAGCGATTCATCGCGCCGCTCCTCGCAATGACGGGGAAGCGATTCGACGTGCCGCTCCTTGCGGATGACAGGGAAGCGATTCGCCATATAGCTACCATGATGTGGAAAAAACTTTTCGGCCTTCTGACTGGCCCTAATAAAGAAGGACGCAGCCTCTTAAAGAGGCCGCGTCCCTCGTGGACGAAGCTGCGGGGGGGCCACCAACTTCCCTCTGTATCGTCGACAAGCGCCATCAACTCGTGGAAGGAAGAAACCGCGGGCCGCCACCCTCGGGCCGCTTAAAAGACCCGGGCGAAAACCCAGCCTCCGCGCCTTTCGCCGGGCGGCAAGATCTGGATTTCAGAGGAGGCGAAGCCCTGGTTGTGCAGGTTCACGTAGTCGGTGGCGGAAGTCTGGTTCTCGAGGCAGAAGCCTGGCGCGGGCGGCGGCGTAAACACGACCATGTTCACAAAATCGTCGCTGGCGCGAAGGCCGATGCGGAGATCCAGGCTCTTGTACTCGATCACGGACTCCTTTTGGGAGTTCAGGCCGTGGTAAACGTCGTTGAGGCGAAGCTCCGAAACCGGCCGGGGCGCCCTCAGGTCGAGATCCGGGGTCGGCGGGATGAGCTTGCCCGTCGGCATCTGCTCGACATGGTCGTAAACCTCGTCGGCAGGCACCATGATCGTCACGTTTTCGCCCTCGCCGAACTTGTTGAAGTAGGGGTGCAGGGCAAAGCCATAGGGCAGGGCCTCGACGCCCTGATTTTCGACCGTGTAATCAAAGCGCAACCCTTCTGCGCTAAGGGTATAGCGCAGGGTGAGCTCGCAGGGGAAGGGGTAGCTCGCCAGGTACTGCGGCGTTTCTTCAGAGATGCGCAAAACCCCCTCGCACCAGGCGCTTTTTTCATCGCTGCCAAAGCTGAACTCAAAGGGCTCCCCCACGACGATGCCGTGCAAAAAGGCCTCCTCACCCTCGACGACGATGGTGCACTCGTGCCCGCCGAAGGCGTATCTGCAGCCCTTCGTGCGGTTTGGGAAGGGAAAGAGCACGGGCACGCCGTTGCCCGCGCCGTGGGCAAGAACATCCCGCGTGGGCATCATGAACTCGCGGCCCTTATAAACGGCCGAACAGAGCTTCAAGCCATGACCTGGCGCGATGGAAAACTGGCTGTTTGGGCCGCAGAGGCAAACCTCGACATCCTTAAAGCCAATTCCCTGGCTGAAGGCCCGAAAAGCGGGCATGCAAAGACCTCCTTCATACAAACGGCGAATGAAAGGGCAGCCCCCTCATGGGTTTTAGGTCAAACCCGAAGCATCGAGCCGCCGTCCAGGCGAAGGGCCGCGCCGCTTAGGTGCTCTGCCTCGTCAGAGGCCATGTACACGCAAGCATAGGCACTGTCTTTAGGCAGGCCCATGGGGATTTTCGACATGCTCCTATACTTTTCGTGATAGGCGCGCATGTCGATATAGGGATGACGGGGCGCCTTCTGGGCCGTGCGGGCCTCGACGCCGGTCTTGAACTCGATGCGCACGCCGCCCGGCATGATCATGTTGACGCGGATGCCATATTGGGCGAACTCGACCGCGGCTTCGCGCATCAGCATGTGCATGCCGCCCTTGGTCATGGCATAGACCGGGTCAAAGTCCGTGGCGCGCTTGCCGTGCACGGACGAAATAAAGGTGATGTTGCCCTTGGTCTTCTTGAGCTCCGGCAGGGCGGCGCGCATCATGTTGATGTAGCCGCCCAGGTTTACGTTAAAGAGCAGATCCACGAACTCCTCTGGGTATTCGTCAAAATCGCGCTCCTTTTGCAGGGCCGCGTTGTTGACGAGGATATCGAGCCTGCCCCACTTATCGACCGCGCCCTTGACCAGCAGCTCGGCCTGGGCGAAGTCAGACACATCGGCCTGAACCAGGATGCAGCTATCTTCGCCGTATTCCTCGTGGTATTTCGCCAAAAGCTCGTCAGCCATCGTGCGGTTGGCGTTGCAGTTGAGCACCACCTTGGCGCCGGCTTCGATGAAGGCCTTCGCAATCCCCGCGCCGATTCCCTTGCCGCTGCCCGTTACGACCGCGACCTTTCCGCTTAAATCGAACATGATAAAACCCTCCTGAATTTGAAGTATGGGTGAAAGCTTACGCTTAGCGCGGCCCGTAGTTGAGGAGATAGCCGCCGTCTACGCGGATCGACGCGCCATTGACGAAGCTCGCGTCCTCGCTCGCCAGGAAGAGCGCCACCTTCGAAACCTCTTCGGGCGTCCCCGCCTTGTCGCGCGGGATCCGCTCCTTCATGTAGACGTAGCCTCCAGCTATGTC
>JAITTC010000032.1 GCA_031287285.1 Christensenellaceae bacterium | reverse complement strand
GGCAATCAGCGGCTTGGTCTGCGCGTCGTAAACCTTCAAGCGGTTTTCGACCGCATCCGCCGCATCGTCAGCCCTCTGCACGAGCTTTTTGCCGCAAAGCGGGCAAATTCCATCGGGCGCTAGGTCCGCGTGGGTGGTGTGGCCGCAACCCTCGCAGGTTCTGCGCCCCGAAAGGCGCTTGACGATCGCCGCGTTATTGACCTGAAGATTGAGCACCTTGTCGATCGTGGCGATCCCCTCGAGCGCCTCCGCCTGCGGCAGGGTGCGGGGGAATCCATCGAGCAGGTAGCCGTTTTGACAGTCGGGCTGGCTGAGCCTCTCGCGGACGATCTCTAAAATCACGCCGTCTGGCACCAGCTCGCCCTTTTCGATGAAGGCCTTGGCCTTCAGGCCTGTCTCCGTGCCCTCGCGCATGGCCTGGCGCAGGATCTCGCCGGTAGAAATCTGCGGGATCGCAAGCTCCTTCGCCACGCGCTCGGCCTGGGTGCCCTTGCCCGCGCCCGGCGGGCCCAAGAAGATGAGTTTCATTCCATGACCCTCCCCTTTTTGCGCGGCTATTGCTTCATGAAGCCCTTATAGTGGCGCATCATCATCTGCGCCTCGAGCTGCTTGGTCGTTTCCAGCGCGACGGAGATGACGATCAGGATGCCGGTTGCCGTGAAGGGGCTGCTAGAGCCGGTCAGCACCAGGACGATCGACGGCACCGTTGCCACGACGGCCAGAAAGATCGCGCCAAAGAAGGTGATGCGATTTGAGATCTTCTGCAGGTAGTCGCCGGTCGGCCTGCCCGGGCGAATCCCTGGCACAAAGCCGCCGTTTTGCTGCAGGTTCTTTGAAATCTCCGGCGCGTTGAAGGTAAAGGTCGAGTAAAAGTAGGTGAAGAAGACGATCATCAGCGCGAAGAGGAGCATGTAGAGCCAGCTGCCCGTGCTCATCCAGCGGCCGTACCAAGCGGCAAAAGCGCTCTGCGGCATGAAGGAGGCCACGATCGCCGGGGTCTGAATGATCGAAATCGCAAAGATCAGCGGCATGACGCCCGCGGAGTTGACCTTGATCGGGATGTGGGTGGCCTGGCCGCCATACATCCTGCGGCCCACCATGCGCTTTGCGTACTGCACCGGAATGCGGCGCTGGGCCTCATCCACAAAGACGATGCCAACCACCAAAAGGACGATGCCAGCGATCGCCACCGGCGCAAACCACGCGCTGGACGGGTTTAGCTGAATGGCCTGGATCGCGTTGCCGATCTGCCCCGGGAACGAGGCGATGATGCCCACGAAGATCAGCAGGGAAATGCCGTTGCCGATCCCGTTTTCGGTGATGCGCTCGCCAATCCACATGGTGAAGGCGGTGCCAGCTGCCAAGGCGATAAACACCACGCTGTATTCCAGCGCGCCTGGGGCCTTGCTCACGAAGGCCGAAGGGCCAAAGCTTAAGATGATGCCAACCGCCATCAGTGCGCCCAAGGCCACCGTCACATAGCGGGTGATCTGGGCGATGCGCTTGCGGCCCTCCTCGCCCTCTTTCTGCCAGCGCTCCAGCACCGGAATGGCAACCGTTAAAAGCTGCATCACGATAGAGGAGGTGATGTAGGGCTGCACGCCCATGGCAAAGATGGTGAAGTTCGAGAAGTTTTGGCCGTTGATAAAGTTAATCATGTTGAGAACCGACATGTTCTCGACCGCGGCGCGAATCACGTTGGTGTCTACAAAGGGAGTGGGGATGATTCCGCCCAGGCGATAGATTAGAAGCATCATTAACGTGTATAGGATTTTCTTTCGAAGCTCCTCCACCCTCCACGCATTGCGGAAAGTTTCGACCACGTCAGATCACCTCTGCTTTCCCACCGCTTTTTTCGATTTTTTCGACCGCCGATTTCGAAAACTTGGCGGCCTGCACCGTCAGGGCCTTCGTCAGCTCCCCTTCGCCAAGGATCTTCACGCCGTCGAGCTCCTTTTTGAGGATGCCAGCCTTCTTAAGCGCCACAAAGTCGATCACGGCGCCGCTCTCGAAGGCCTCAAGGGCCGAAACGTTCACCGTTGCGTATTCCTTTGCGAAGATATTGGTGAAGCCTCGCTTGGGCAGGCGTCTGGCAAGCGGCATCTGGCCGCCTTCAAAGCCCGCCTGCTTCCCGCCGCCGGACCTCGCCTTCTGGCCCTTGTGGCCCTTGCCGGAAGTCTTGCCTAGCCCGGAGCCGATGCCGCGCCCAAGCCGCTTTTGCTTGGTTGAGGCGCCGATGGCGGGCGTAATCTCATGGAGTTTCATGGGGTACCTCCTCTAAGTTCTAGCTTACTCGGCGATTTCTTCGACGGAAACCATGTGCTTAACCGCGAAGATCATGCCGCGGATCGCGGGGGTATCTTCTTTAACCACGCTCTGGCCGATCTTGCGCAGGCCAAGGGCCGCGACGGTATCCTTCTGCGCTTGCAGCCTTGCGATGGTGCTCCTTGTGAGCGTAACCTTCAGCTTCATCTTGTTTACCCCCTCAACCCAGCAGTTCTTCAACGGTCTTGCCGCGAAGCCTTGCCACGTCCTCGATGGTTTTCAGCTGGCGCAGGCCCTCGATGGTGGCCTTCACCACGTTGGTGGGGTTGTTGGTGCCGTAGGACTTGGTCACGATGTCCTTAATCCCGCAGCTTTCGATCACGGCGCGCACCGGGCCGCCCGCGATCACGCCGGAGCCCACCGGGGCCGGCATCAAAACAACCTTGCCCGTGCCGAACCTGCCGGTCGCCTCGTGCGGGATCGTGGTGCCGGAGAGCGTGATGGTCTCAATGTGCTTTTTCGCGTCGTCAATACCCTTGCG
>JAITTC010000224.1 GCA_031287285.1 Christensenellaceae bacterium | reverse complement strand
AGCCCCCCGTGCAAGAGGAAGAGGCGATGAAGGGCAGCGAAAGCGCCAGCACGCGCAGGGGCAGCACCGCGCGCGCGTCGCGCAGGAGGCTTCCGCAGAGGAAGGGCGCGAGGAAGAAGAGCAGCGCCGCCAGAATCAGCCCTAAGGGGATGGCGATGAGCTGCGCCTTGCGCACCCATACCTTGGCCGAGAAGGGGTTTTCCGCGCAGCAGCGCAGCAGCGCCGTGGAAAGCCCGGCGGTGCAGAGCAGGGAGGCAAAGCCGCCAAGGGAGGAGATCAGCTGCATGAGCCCGAGGCCGTCAAGCCCCAAGCGGCCGCTTAGGTAGACGCGAAACCCCATCCCGATGGCGCGCAGGGCGAAGGAGGAACCGCTGAGCAGCAGCACGCCGCCCAGAACCTTGGGGAGCTTCAAATCGAATTCCCTCCCGCAGCGCGCCCAGCCTGCGCGCCTTATTTCAACGACGTAAATTTCGTGAGAAGTTTTTTACCCAAAACGATTGACAATTTTTTATCCTTCTTATATACTAGGGAAGTTCTGTGAAACGGTCTTTTTGAGCCACCCCCCACTACCCTGTTTCAGAAGCGAATCGTGCCTTTGAAACAGGGACTTTTTATGCCTGAGCGGGAAGGGCCGCAAGGCCTGCCGTGGGCAAAGCCCCTTTCCCATGGCTATTCGCCCCGGGAGGAAAAGATGAGCGCAAAATAGGCCGGGTCGCCATCTGCGACCCGGCGCGACGGAGCAGGCTTATGGTTAAAAGGGGGCTTTTACCTGCGGCAGTGATGCTCCGCGCCTTTGAAACAGGGACTTTTACTCCTGCGCGGGAAAGGCCGCAGGGCCCCCTTTCCCATGGCTATTCGCCCCGGGAGGAAAAGATGAGCGCAAAAAAGGCCGGGTCGCCATCTGCGACCTGGCCCGCCGCGCTAAAAAGAGCCAGCTTAAAGCCCGCGAAGCTCCTTTTGGGCGGCCTTGGGGAGCTTCCCCAGCCCGACGGAGTAGATTTGTGGTGTTGAAAGGGGGCTATTTTACCCGCGGCAGTGATGCCCCGTACCCATGAAACAAGGACTTTTTAGCCTGCGCGGGAAAAGCCGTAGGGCAAAGCCCCTTTCCCGTGGCTATTCGCCCAGGGGGAAAAGATGAGCGCAAAAAAGGCCGGGCCGCCATCTGCGACCCGGCCCGCCGCGTTAAAAAGCAGCCCCTTAAAGCCCGCGAAGCTCCTTTTGGGCGGCCTTGGGGAGCTTCCCCAGCACGACGGAGAAGGCTTCGTCGATCATGACGAGGATTTCGCCGTCCGGCACCGCGCCGAGCAGGCTCACGGTGTTGAAATGGGGCTGCTGCACCGGCGGGCAGTGATAGCCCCGCGTGACGGAGCCCGGGTAAACGCTGCGGTAAAAGTCCGCGGCGGCCGGGCTGCAGTTCAGCGTGAGCAGGGGCTGCCCGCGCAGGGCAAAGGGCTGCGCGAACATGCGCCCTTTAGCCTGCGAAGGCGCCTGGAGCTTCACGACCGGGTAGATAGGCCCAAAGGGGAAGTCCAAATAGGCCCCGGGCTTCTTTAGGCAGTATTCGAGGATCTCTTCGCGGCTCAGCATGGCGGCCTCTCTGCCTCAAGGGCTGAGATCTCTCGCCCATCAAGGGTTTTTAACGCAAAAACGCCATCCTCCCAAAGAAGATAGCTGCCCTCGTCCCCATCCTTTGGCAGCGAAACCGAACCCGGGTTTAGCAGCAGCAGGCCGTTTTGCTTTTCGAGGCGCTTTACGTGGGTGTGGCCCTGCAAAAAGGCGTCGCCTTGCCGCAAAAAGGGCGGGTTTTCAAAGCTGGCATGATGGCCGTGCGTGGCAAACACCGCGATCTCCCCCAAATAGAGGAGAAGATTCTCGGCGCCGATTGGGAAGGGCAGCAGGAGCTGGTCCACATCTGCGTCGCAATTGCCGCGCACGCAAAGGATTTTTTCTTTTTGCGCAGAAAGCAGTTTCGCGGCGATTTGCGGGTCGTAGCCCTTTGGAAGAGGGTTCCTCGGGCCGTGATAGAGCAGGTCGCCAAGCAGCACGAGGCGCCGCGCGCCTTCGATTTCAAGCCTGTCAAGAAGGGCCTCCGTGGCCGTGGCCGAGCCGTGCAAATCCGAGGCAAAAAGAATCTTCATCCGATGGGCCTCCTCCCGCGTCGTTTTGGCGCAAGCATAACACAAAGCCCGGCCAAATGCCAAGCCTTCAGGGCTTTACAAACGCGGCAATTGATGCTATTATTGAAAAATGTGGCGGCTGTTGAGCGTAAAGCTCCGGTCAATGCCATCCTTGCGCGCGAAAAGCGCGCCGAGGGGCTGCCCCAAGGGGGGCTGCCTCAAGTCCAAAGGGAGGTGAAAGGCAATGAATAAATACGAGGTTCTCTATGTGATCGATCCGAACGTGGAAGATGAGCCCCGCAAGGAGCTGATCGACCGCTTTGCCGGCATCGTGGCGGCGAACGGCGGCACGGTCGACAAGACCGACGAGTGGGGCAAGCGCCGCCTGGCGTACCCCATCGACTTTAAGAACGAGGGCTACTATGTGCTCACGCACATCACCGCGGCCCCCGAATTCCCCCGTGAGCTGGAGCGTAATTTCCAAATCAGCGATTTGGTCATGCGCTATCTGGTCACCCGCATCGAGGAATAGAAAGGGGATTCGTCGATGAACAAGGTGATTTTAATCGGCAACCTGACCAAGGACCCAGAGCTTCGCACGACCCAGGGCGGCGTTTCGGTCTGCACGCTGCGCATCGCGGTGACGCGCCGCTTCGCAAACGCCCAAGGGGTGCGGGAATCCGATTTTTTCGACGTGGTGGCCTGGCGGCAGACGGCTGATTTTGTGAGCCGCTATTTCACCAAGGGAAGAAAGATCGCGATCGTCGGCACGCTGCAGAACCGCAGCTACGAGGCCAAGGACGGTACCAAGCGCACCGTGACCGAGGTCATCGCAGACGAAGCTGAGTTCGTCGATAGCCGCTCCCAGAGCGAGCGCGGCGAGGGCGGCTATGCCGAGGGTGCTTATGCGCCCCAGCAACAGCAGCAGCACCGTGCGGAAGACAGTGCCAATGATTTTACCGGCCAGGGTTTTACGCAGGTCGACGACGACGAGCTCCCATTTTAACTTTCTTTGAAGCAGGAGGAAAAGCACAATGTCTGAAGATAGAGGCGAAAGGGGCGCGCGCCGCCCCAGGGGCCGCAAGCCTCGCCGCAAGGTTTGCCAGTTCTGCGTCGATAAGGTGCAGAACATCGATTATAAGGATTTAAATCGCCTGCGCCGCTTCGTTTCCGAGCGCAGCAAGATCCTTCCCCGCCGCATGAGCGGCAACTGCGCCACGCACCAGCGCCAGCTCTCGATCGCGATCAAGCGCGCGCGCCACGTGGCGCTTCTGCCCTACACGCAGGATTAAGCCCTTTAAAAAGCCTCTCTCGCACCGCGGTGCGAGAGAGGCTTTTTTGGTTTTTGGCGCTTTTTACAGCGAATAGTCCCCTTCGCGGCCGGGATGGTCGAAGGTGAGGTGGATGCCCTTCTTCGGCGCGTGGAGGTACTTGGCGACCTCGCGGAAGATCTCGAAATAGTTCCCGTATACGCCGCCAACATGGTGGATGTAGGGGCCGAGGACCAGCTTTTCTTCCCAGCGCTTCCAACTGTCGACCTCGAGCCAGACGAAGGTGCCGGTCGTGTCGGGGCCCTCGCAGGATTTCCCCTCGCCGCAGAAGAGGTAGTAGCCGCCGTCGAGCTCATCCATGCGGAACATGGTGATGGGGCCTGGCTTCAGCTCCCAATGCGCCTCGTAGGATACGCCCCAGGGGGTAACGCGCTTTTTGTATTCGGGCTTCACATCCTTGCGGGCAAGGCTGTAGGCAAATGGGCCGCCATGCCAGATGAGCTCGGAGTTGTTATTCGTCGGGTGGCGATAGGTCCAATCGGCCAGGAAGGGGGTTTCGTCGCCCAGGGAAACGGCCTGGCCCAGGAGCGCGGTGATGGCACCCCAGACATCGCACTCGCAGGCCGTCGGCAGGCCGCGATCGGCAAGCTCGCCTTCGATTGCGCAGGCGGAGCCCTGCAGGCCGAGCGCCATGCGGACGCCGCCGCAGTCGAATGCCGCGCACTTGCAGCCGTTTTCGTTCATGAGCTGCTCGATGGCGAGCGTGCCCGCCGCAACGCCGACGACGTAATCGTCGTTTTCAAGCTCCGAGCAGTCGATGCGGCTCTTGAGATCCGCAACGTAGTCGGTCAGCTCCTTGCCGTTTTCGCCCTTAATCTTGCTTGAGCGGGCGGCAATCGCCGCCAGGCCGATTGGCTTGACGGTGATATTGAAGTTTTGGATGAGCTGAAGCTGGTTGTGGATGACGCTGTAGAACCCGGCGGGCCTGTCGCCGATCTCCGCGACGTTTAGGTTGCGAAGCGCCTTGAGCACGGAGGCGACGCGGGTGAACTTTTCAAAGCCCGTAACGAGATCTGGGCTGTCGGCCTCGCAATTCCAGATGTAGCTGAAGGTAACGCCGTAATTGCGCAAAACCTTTGCGGCGGCGAATATGCCGCACTGCGTTTCTTTTTCGCGATGCTCATAGGTCGAGAGCTTGTCGCGCGATCCCCAAATGAGCGTCGGGAGCTTGAAGGCCTTGGCGACGCCGACGACGCAGGATTCCTCGCCAAAATCGCAAAAGGGGAAAAAGAGCGCATCCACCTTGGCGGCGGTGAACTTTTCGACGACCTTTTCGACGTCTTGCTGGGAGCAGCCCATGCCGTGCTCGCAGATATCGTCCACATCCACGAACTCAACATAGTCTGGCATCTGCGCGCGAATGATGGGCATGATGATCTCGTACTCATCGCGGGCCGTTCGCCAGTTGAATACAAGGCGCCTCGTTGGCATCAGGCCGATTTTGAGCTTTTCTTTTTTCATCGTATCGTCCTCCTTTATTTTTGGCAGTTATTTTGCGATTTTCACCCTAAACATAACACTGTTTTAAAAGAAAATCAATAGAGATCTGCGAAATGGGGCGCGCTCCCGCCGTTTTCATCGCCGGCGGCTTAAAAAGCCGCGCCGGCTGCCCGTCAAAGCTCGTCTTTACTGGGCAGGCCCCACGAAAAGGTGTAATAAGTCCCCAAGGGAGGCCGTTCTCTGCGCAGCTCCATCACATAGCCCGCCGCGGGGTCATAGCCGGATGAATAGCATGAATGCTCCCTGATATGCTCAAGCTCCTCGGTATGAACGGCGCTTCCGCCCTGCCTCGCCTGAATTTCCAGCGGCGCAACCCTGCAGCCCGGCGCCAGAACAATCTTGAGGTTAAACGCGTCGGTCTGCGCGTCGACGCGCACCGTCGTGCTTTCCTTATGCGGGTCAATCAGCCTATTGTCCCTGGCGAATTCCCAGGCCTTTTCGCTCGTGGCGCATTTACATTGCGGAATCGCGATGCTGTAGCGGAGTTTCACGACCTCCCCCTTGCTGAGTGGCGGAGTAAACCGTATTTTGTAGCTGTAAGAGGTCTTATTCTTGGTCGGGGCGATGTCGCCAAGGCGCACTGCCTTGCCGCCCGCGTCGGCCTCCTCTAATCGAATCGAGATGCCGTCCGCGCTGAGCGCGCGCAGGGGCATTTCTAGATATTGGGTGTTGTCGCTGGCGCTGATGAACTGAATTTCCTTCGCGCAGGCGGCGGAAAGCACGCCCGGCTGCGCTTCATTGAGCGAATATTCCCATACGGTGGAGTTTTTTAAGTAGCGCTCGATGAAGGGGTTGAGCTTTGCTGCCCCGCTGCCCGCCCCGGCGGCGCTTTCTTTGGCGATGATCTGGTCGTATTTCAGCTGGCAGCCCCCCACGATGGCATCGAGATATTCTCTATCCGGCTTTTCAGCCCCGCAAAAGTCCGCAATGGCTTCAAGCAGCTTCTCGACCGCGCGCGAATCCTCCAGCCTGGCGGTTTGGTAGCGATCGGTTATCAGCTTGAACAGATCGGCGGAAGCGCCCTCAAAGCCCATCGTGACGGGAAAAACCCTCTTGCCCGCCATCCAAAACGGCACGAACTCCGCGATGCACCAAGCGCGCCTTGCATACGCGGGCGTGATGAGAGAGATCAGGCCATCGCAGGCATCGAGCTCCGCGCGGATGTATTCCTTCCAATCGTCCCCGCATTTTAGGTCGTCCAGCGGGGCGACGATGACGAGCTCGTCTTTGAAGGCGTACTCCAAGCTCTTTTTTAGTTCGGCGGCCATGGCCACTTCTTCTGAAAAGCAGCTTAGAAACAGTCTTTTTCCCATTTGAAGATCCCCTCCTAAATCCCTTGAGGGCCGTTTTTTTCCGTTTCGTCTTGCTCCCGTTTGATGAGGGCAAGGGCAAGCTGCAGCGCGGCGATTCGCCTTTTCAGCAGCGTTTGCTGGGGCTTGCCGAGCTTAGCCGCGTCGATCTTTTCGCACTTGCGCAGCGTCGACAGCAGCGCGCGATGCGCTTCGCTCAGCTCCTCCGCCGTAAAATCCGGCATGGCGTTAGTCACCTTGCTTTCTCATGCCATTGGCGTGCGTCCACTTGCAAGGGGCGGGGTTTGGCTCGTTTTTTACCGCAATGGCGCGAAGGGCAAGCTCCATCTTCGCGCATTCCTCGGCCGCGACGGCCTCATAGAATGCATCGCTTTGGCCGGTGCCGAAGCGCTCGTAGGCGATGGCCGCCGAGCCATAGGCCGCGATGCCGAGCGAGTGGGTCGAAACATGAACGCTCAGCGCGGCGTTTGCGACGGCGCGGGCGGCGGCCTCCGCGGCCGGGCTTTTTGCGTCCTTGGCGGCAAGGTGGCTTTCCCAGGCGAGATCGCGCACGTCCTGCAGCTTGTTTTCGCCGCGCAGCCAGCTCCTTGCGGCTTCAATGGCGATTCGGGGGCGCGAATCGCCGGGCACCGCCCGCTCAAAAATGGGCAAAAGCCATGCCTCCGCGTAATCTAGGCACCAGCTTGAGATCGTGGGCTTGGATTGCGTTTCGATCAGCCGCATGAGGCGCAGGATGTGGGGCGAATCGGCAAAGCCCAGCATCTTGCGCGGTTTTTTGCTCATTTGAAACTCCTTTCGGCTCGCTTCGCGGCTTTATGCTTTAAAATATGCCCTCAGCGGAGGGCCTTTTCTCTTATTCGGCGGCGAGGGCCTTCCAGGCTGCCAGCATCTTGCCCGCATCGTCCTTGCGGATGAAGAGGCCGCAGCTGCCATTCTTGGCGACTGCCAGGTTGTTGACCGAAAGGTCGATGTAGTCAACCTCCAGGGTTTCGTCGCTGTTCGTGAAGGCATAGCGCAGCGTCAGCAGCTTGGGCGCCTCAGGCACGCCATAATCCCCTTCCGCCAGCCCGGCCCAGGGGATGAGATTGATCTCTTGGAAGGCTTCCCTGAAGGCCGCAAGGTCGATTGGGGCGCCATCCCGCAGGCAGCGCTGGCCTTCCCCCTCGCCCTCCAGGGTATAGAGGGTGCTTTTTCCATCGAGCGTAACCTCGAGCGACTTTAGGTTGGTGATGGCGTGGATGTTTGAAAACTCGACCAGCAGGGGCGGGAGCGCGAAGTCATTGAGGAAGGCGCAGGCCTCCGTCGTGAGGCGGTAGACGTCCAGGCTCTCTCCAAAGCGGGCATAAGCGCCGCTGAAATCGCTCGTGCCGATCGAAAGGGTGAACTTGGCGCCGGCCGCGTCAAAGAGGCTGAGGGTGATTTGCGGGGCGCTGAGGCCATACTGGGCAAGGCCGCCCTCACTTTCTGCCGTCGCCAGGTATCTTTCCACCTTCATGGCGCCGAGCCTTGCCAGGAAGTCCTCGACGTAGAGGGCGTCTGCGTCCGCCATGAAGGGTGCGCTCAGGTGCCAGCGCGAAAAGCGCGGGCCGCTCGGCTTCGCTTCATACCGCAGCTCGAAGCCTGGCTGGCCCTCGCGCTCCAGCAGGAGGCCCAGGGCATCCTCGGTGTTTACATGGAAGTTTTCGACCTCCCAAAAGGCCGAAATCCCGCCCGCATAGAGGTTGACCAGCAAGGCCTTCATCAAATAGACCGTGTTTTCGCCCGCCTTGCGCACATAGTAGTGCGGGCTGGCTGCCGCCCTGTCGCCAATCTCGATTTGCAGGTTCTCTCCATCCGTAAACTCGATGAAAACCCGCGAGGAAGGGCTTTGCAGGCCGTAGGGCGAAAGGTCGCTTACGTCTTTGGCGGCGACGGATTCGGTTAAAAGCTCCGCCGCGTTGACGAAGGCAGCATCGCAGCTCTTTTGGCTCAGCACCTCGGGCGCGATCTCCGGCACGAGGTAGCTGCCGCCCTCCCTGCGGATGTTGAGCGTCAGCCCCTCGCGCGTTTCCACGCGCACGAGGGCGACCTCGTCTTTTTCGCGATGGCTCAGCCAAACATTGCTGAAGGAATTGAGGTTTTGAACCACTTTCTGGCCGATCGCGGTCAGCCCCCAAACCGCCCCGCCCAGGACGATCAGGGCGCAGCAGGCCAACAGGATCTTCTTCCCCTGACCCGGCCCTTTGCGGCGCTTGGTCTTTTTAAGGTCTTCGCTGTTTTGAAACAGGGGCTTATCGTTGCACTCGTCGTTCATGGTAAAAGGGCTCCTTTGCGTTGAAATGAAGGGCTTTTCTCGGCGGCTTTGAGAAGATCTTCCGCCGCGCAGGCCGAAAGAAGGGCTGGCCCGCTGCTCCGCCAAGAGCGCTTCGGCGCGCGCCGAGCGCGCGAAAGGCCTTTGCGCCGTCTAAGACGGCCCCGCCGGTTGTGATGACATCTTCGATGATCAAAAGGCGCTTCCCGGCGAGTTCCGGCCCCTCGGCCAGCTTGCGAGTGCCGTATTCCTTGGTCTTTTTGCGGATGAAGGCCGCAGGAAGGCGGCTTTGCAGCGAGATCGCGGTCGCCAGCGGGATGCAGCCCAGCTCCAAGCCGCCTAAAACCTCGATATCCGGCGGAATCAGCTCCCGCATTCGCTCCGCAATGGCGAAAGCAGCGCGGCCAAGTAGATTTCCTTGGCGAGAAGGCATTTTTCCATCAAAGAACCTCGTTTCTTTGGCAAACCTTTAGGGGAAATCAAAAGGCGAGGGCCCATTGAGTGGGCGCATCGCCTTTTTGATTCGCCGTTTGGCGGGATGAATCCTGCTTGGGTTTAGCCTTTCACGGCGCCAAGGGTCATGCCCTTGACGAAGTACTTCTGCAGGAAGGGGTAGATGCACGCGATGGGCACCACCGAGATCACCGTCATCGCAGCCCGGATCGTCTGCGTCGTCACTCGCCCGCTCTGCCCTTCCGATGCCGACGAGGCGGCGGCCTCGGCCGAGACCGTGTCGCCCGCCATCGAGCTTGCAGAGTCCAATACCTTCTTCAGCTCGTACTGCAGCGTGCTCAACCCCTTCGCCGACGAGCAGTACAGCATCGTGTCAAACCACATATTCCATTGCGATACCGCCACGAACAGCCCGATCGTCGCCAGCACCGGCAGCGACAGCGGGAAGATGATCGTGAACAGGATCCTGTACTCGCTCGCTCCGTCTATCTTCGCCGATTCCGTCAGCTCAAACGGCAGACCGTCGATGAACGACCTCATCACCAGCACGTTGAACGCCGAAATCGTCGTCGGCAAAATATACACCAGGAAGTTGTTCATCAGCCCGTACATCCTGAAGGTCAAAAATGTCGGGATCAGCCCGCCGGATACGTACATCGTGAACAGAACCAGCTTCGTAACCACTCCCCGCAGCACATAGTCCCTCCGCGTCATCACGAAGGCCAGCATCATCGACATCGGGATCGCGAGCCCGGTCCCCAGGATCGCCCTCGTCGCCGAGATCATCGCCGATGTTGGAATGGACGAAGTCTTGATCAGGATCGTTTCGTAGCTTTTTAGCGAGAACATCCGCGGCCAAAGGTAGATCCCCCCGCGCACCGCGTCGATCGAGTCGTTGAACGACACCGCCATGGTGTTGATGAAGGGGTATAGCGTCAATACGCACACGAACAGCATCGCCAAGGCATTCAGGCTGTCGAAGATGAGGTTTTCCGTCTTCGTGCTCAGCATCGTGTTCTTGGGCGCGCTGGTTAGCTTCGTCGTCATGTTGTTTCCCTCTCCTTTCCTTAACTTTCTTTACATGATCCCTTCGCCGTCGAGACCCCTCGCGGCGAAGTTGGATAGCACGATCAGCACGATGGAAACCAGCGAGTTGAAGATCGACAGCGCGGCGCCCTTCGAGAACAGGGCATATTTCAGGGCGAAGTCGTAGATGTAGATTTCCAGGGTCGTGCCGGTTTCGGTGGTGGAGGGGGTGCGCAGCACGAAGATCTTCTCAAACCCGACAGACAACAGCCTGCCGATGGAGAGAACCAGGAGGATCTTGATCGTGGGCGCGATGGAGGGCAGGGTGATGGCAAAGATCTTGCGGATGCGCCCGGCGCCGTCGATATCCGCGGACTCATAGAGCGCGGGGTCGATGGCGGTCATGGCGGCGAGGTAGACGATGGCGCCGTAGCCGGATGCCTTCCAGACCTCTGAAAAGGCCGCGATCAGCCAAAAAATCGACGGCAGGCCCATGAAGGAGATCGGCGAGGAGATGATCCCCAGGCGCAGCAGCAGCTCGTTGACGATCCCGTTATCGGGCGAGAAGGTCACGAAGATCAGGTTCGCCGCGACGACCCAGGATACGAAGTGCGGCAGGTAGCTGATGGTCTGCACCGTCCGCTTGAACCAGCTTACCTTGATTTCGTTCAGCAGCACCGCCAGCAGTAATGTGAAAAAGTACGAGCAAATAATGGTCAGAAGCCCGATCCCCAGCGAGTTGCGCAGCGAGCGAAGAAAGGTATCTTCCTTAAACAGGGCCACGAAGTTCTCAAGCCCCACCCACTGCTGCTGGAAGAGCGACCCCTTAAAGGCCACCTTATAGTTCTGGAAGGCGATGATCCAGCCCCAGAGGGGGAAATACGAGAAGAAGAACACGAAAATAACCGGCAGCGAGAGGATGATGAGCTGGCGCTGCTTCCATAGCAGCCGCGGCAGGCTATCCCCTCTGCGGGGGCCGTTCAAAGCGGAGCGCAGGGTCCTTTGGTCCGTGCTCACGAGCCTAACCTCCTTATAAATAGGGGCAGGGAAGGCGGATTTCAGGAAGCGCCCGCCTTGCCGAGGGGAAGAAGGGGCGAGGGCGGGCCGCCGCCTTTGAGTCGGCAACCCGCCAAGCCCCTTGAAGATCAAAAAGAAGGGGTTTTGCGCTTATCTTAAAGCATAGATTTTTGCGCTGGCCTGGGCCATCTCGGTCGCGAGGGCTTCATACTCGCGAAGGGGCAGGTCGGCCAGCTTGCCGGTGAACTCGGCCCAAATCGCCTCAAATGCCGCATCATCCTTCGCCTGCACCAGCTTGGGCAGGTACTCAAGCGTGATGGCCAGGGCGGTTTCACCGGCGATCTTGCGGGGGTCGTCGGTCGGGATGCGCTGACGAATCGCCCAGCCGGGCTCGTAGGTCGCGTCATACGAGGGGTTGAACCAGGAAACGAAGGTGGTATAGCCCTTGTCTGCGTAATGCGAGAGGAATTCCTTCTCTAGGTCGCTGTAGGCACGCACGACGTAGGCTTCGTTGTTGGTCGGCGAGAGGATCGAGCCCGAGGTCGGCAGCGGCTCCAGGAGCGGACGCAGATAGAACCAGGTCAGCTGCTCGATGCCGCGCTCCTGCTTAAATTCCGCGTTCCGGAAGGAGGCCCACTGCTCGTCGGTCTTCGTCAGCTTGCCATCCGCGTCGTAGGACCAATCCTCGCCCTCAACGCCCCAGTGCAGGATGATCTGCGCCTCTTCAGACATGATGTCGTCGAGGAATTGCACCACGCGGTCGGGATCCTTCGCGGAAGTGGTCACCATGATGCCCTGGCTGCTGCTAAAGAAGCGCGGGCCGCGGTAGCGCTCGGTCGTTACGCCGGGCAGCACCACCGGGAAGGCCACCAGGTTGCGCTCGGGGGTATTGGCGACCAGCGCGTCGATAGCGGTTTGGATGGAGCCGCGCTGGTCGTACACGCCGGCGACGCGGCCGGTGCCGAGCTTGGCCAGGTACTGGTCGTTGGTCTGCATGAACATCTCGGGGTCTGCCACGCCCGCGTTCCACATGCGGTTGAGCATCTTCACGAAGGTCTTTTGGAAGTCGGAATCCATGATGATCTTGGCCTCGAGGGTTTCCGGGTCGATGACCGTCAGGCCGTCGTTCTGGTAGCCCATCAGGAAGCGCGAGCCGCCGTATTGAAGCGCCGAAGCCCTGGTGGCCTCCGCAGGCTCGGAAATGCCGATGGTGGGCTGGCCGTTAAAGACCGGGTTCGCGGCGACGTAGTCGAGAATCAGCTGCTGCCAGACCTCAAAGTCCGTCACCATCGGGTAATCGTTCTGCTTGAGCAGATCCATGTTGAGATAGTAGCCTGCCGCGGGGTAAACCGCGTTTTCGCCGGGCTGCTGGCCAAACCAATAGATGTGGCCGTCGGGCTGCGTCAGCAGCTCGCGGTCTGCATCGCTATAGCAGGCGCCAAGGTTTTGATATTTATCGAAGTACTCGTCCAGGGGCACGAGC
>JAITTC010000226.1 GCA_031287285.1 Christensenellaceae bacterium | reverse complement strand
AAGGCGCCCCGGAAGGGAAGCAGGTTGACGACCCGCTCCCCCTCTGAAAAATCGGAGTAAAACGGCAGCTTGAAGAGGATAACCCCTACCAACAGCAGCGCATAGGTCGCAAACAGCGCCGTTGTGAGGGCCCTTTGCGCTTTTGACATTTCGATAATTGTCACCCCCGTTCGTAAAGCATGGCGGCCGCGCTTTAGCCCACGATATCGCCCACGCCATCGAGGATATAGCTTGGCCTGTAAGGGTAATCCTCGACGTTTTCGCGCGCCGTGACACCAGAGAGAACCAAAACCGTTTCGATTTCGGACTCGATGCCAGCCACGATGTCGGTGTCCATCCTGTCGCCGATGATCGCCGCGTCTTCCTGCCTTTCGCCAAGGGCGCGCATGGCGTGGCGCATCATCAGCGGGTTTGGCTTGCCCACGTAGTAGGCCGCCTTCCCCGCGGCCATTTCAATCGGCGCGATGAGCGCCTTGGTCGCGGGCATGATACCCCTCTCGCTCGGGCCGGTGAGGTCCGGGTTGGTGCCCAGCAGCCGCGCGCCGTTTTGCACCAGCCAGATCGCCCGCTCGATGCGCTCGAAGGAGTAGCCCCTGGTTTCCCCCACGATGACATAGTCGGGGTTTACTTCGTTCATCGTCACCCCGGCGCTGTAAAGCGCGCCCACGAGCCCGGGCTCGCCGATCACATAGGCGCTGCAGCCCGGCCGCTGCGTGGCCACGAACTGGGCGGTGGCAAGGGCTGAGGTATAGAAATGCTCGGCGCTCACGTCAAGGCCTAAGCGGCTGAGCTTTTGCTGGAGCTCAAGGGGCGAGCGCTCGGAGGAGTTGGTCAGAAACAAGAAGCTCTTTCCTTCCTCGTAAAGCCAGGCGATGAATTCCTTCACGCCCGGCAATAGGCGGTTGCCGTGGTAGATCACGCCGTCCATATCGCAGATGAAGCCGCGCTTGCGGCGCAATTCGTCCATGCCCGGATCCCCCTTTTTTAATAGCTTTGGCTCAGCGCGGCCTGCAGGCCGCGCATGAGAGCCGCCTTGCCCTCGGCAAAGGGCTTTTCTATATCGAGCGTCAGGCTTTCGCCGATGCGCAGGCGGTGCTCCGCACGGCTGAGGATGACCGGCGCGAATTCGAGCGCCTCGCCCGTCGCCCTGAAATAGCGCCTCGCCAGCGCAGCCACGCCGGAATAGAGTTCGCCCACTTCCCTTTGGGTATTGCGGTAGTCCTTATCGACCAGGATCATGATATTTTCGCCGTTTTGAAGCGCTTGCACCGAGCAGTCGATCGTTTCGAGCACCCTTTTGCTCATGCGGTGAACGGGGATGCAGCGCAGGCCCTTGAGCAGCGCGGCCGTTGGCCCGCAAAGGAGGAAGGCGAAAAGCGCCGCGATGGGCGCGGGGAAGCGCTTGCGCTGGGTAAAGGTATATTCGCGCAGATGGCGGTAACAGCTCTTGCTTTGCATGAAGGCGCCGAAGGCCCAAAGCCTAAAGTTCACCGGCATGTGCAGATACATCGCCACGGGGCCATAGTTATTGAAGTGCCGGCCGACGAACACCCGCGGTTTTGCGCAAAAAAGAACCCCTTCCGCGCGCACTCGTTCACGGAAGCACGAAAAAAAGCGCAAAAGGGCGATCAACGCCCGCGGGAAGAAGGCATACCCCGGCAATTTGGCCATTTCTTGCTCTCTTACCGATAGAGGGCTGCCTTCCGGCGCACCCGAAGCACGTTGATGAGCAGCGTCAGCAACGCCAGCAGCAAAAACACGCAGCCGATGATCAACGCAGCCTGCGCCGCGAAGAAAAGAAAGTCGAGCTGGGCGGGCAGCCCGCTTGGCATAAAGGGCGCGAGCAAGCCCTGTAAAAACTCGGCCAGCGGCCTCAAAACGACGTCCATGCGAACCCTCCTTGAGGTTTGATGCGGTGGAACCAGTGGAATTATACCATCTTTGCCCCGGGTTTGGGAAGCTGCCATTTTATATGGAGTTTACTTGCTAATTCTCGCACGCCCAGCGAGGCGCCATTTTAGGCCATCGAATGGTTAAGCTTTGATTAAGGAATGGAATGAAGGCCGCATAAAAGCACAGGGCAGGAGGAAGGCGCGGGGTGGGATTCAAGGCGCGCCATGCTTCGAAAGCCTGCCTTAACTTTGCGCTTTTTGACCAGGACGTTACCTTATTTCGTGCCGCAAAACCGCGATTTTATCTAATCCGGGCGAATCATAGCCCCCCGTGGGGTTAATAAAAGATGAATAGAACGGCCCTTCACGCTGCCCACGAATGAGAGCATCCATTGAAAAACAGGTCGAATTCCTATATAATGGCTCGGTAATCGCTTTAGGCGTCCTAGTTTTAAGGAGGAGAAACCGCATGAAAAAGCTCGTGGCACTGGTTTTGAGCCTGTTGCTCGCCGCTAGCCTGCTGGCCGGCTGCCAGCCTGCCCCCTCGACGGGTATCGTTGTGAATCTTGCCCAGGAACCGCCCGATATGAGCACGATCACCACCACCTCGACGGGTTCCATGAACGTGCTGCGCCACATCGTGGATGGCCTGACCATCCTCGACCAGAACGATAACCCGGTGCCCGGCGTTGCCGAGAGCTGGGACTATGATGCAGACACCCTGACCTATACCTTCCATCTGCGCAAGAACGCGACCTGGAACGATGGCAAGGCGGTGACCGCGAATGACTTCGTCTTCGCCTGGGATACCTTCTTTACCGCGGAAACCGGCGCCGAATACGCGGGCACCTGGGCAGCGCTCTTCCTTGGCGCGACCGAGAAGCTGAACGGCACCGAGCTGAGCGCCGAGCAGAGCGCGCAGCTGGCCGCGCTTGGCTACCCGGGCAGCGTGGGCTGGGTGGCCGTGGACGACAGCACCCTGAAGGTCACCATGGCGTTCCCCTGCCAGTACTTCCTCTCGGTTCTGGCCTTCCCGAGCACCTTCCCGGTGCCCCAGGCCGACTATGAGCGCATCGGCTCGGACGCCTACGGCACCGAAAAGGAAAACATCATGACCAACGGCGCCTACACGATCACCGAGTGGGTGCACGAGAGCTACATGGTGCTCAAGAAGAACCCAAAGTACTGGGATGCCGCCAATATCGCGGTCGATGAGATCCGCCTGGAGATGATCACCGACACGAACACCGCCTACAACGGCTTCGTCAACGGCGAGCTCGATATGATCGGCCTGAACGCCGAGCAGGCAGCCCAGCTGGCCGCAGAGGGCAAGGAGATCCTGCACTATGACGATGGCTCCGCGTGGTATTTTGAATACAACACCACCCAGCCCGGCATGAACAACAAGAAGGTCCGCAAGGCGCTCACCCTGGCCGTGGATGCCGAGCTCTTCATCACTTCTGTCGTGAAGAATTCATCGACCGCCGCGACCTCCTTCGTGCCCCCGGCAATCGCGGGCGGCAAGTTCGCCGAAAAGGTCGGCAAGCTCTATGAGCGCGTCCCGACCGATGGCGACTACAGCGCGGTGAAGGCCCTCTTTGAGGAAGGCCTGGCCGAGGAAGGCATCAGCGCCGCGGATCTCAAGCTCGTCATCATCACCGATGAAGGCGACACGGCCGCCAAGAACTGCGCCTTCTTCCAGGAGCAGTGGAAGACCCATCTGGGCATCGATGTCGAGGTTCAGCAGATGACCTATAAAAATCGCCTGGAGCGCATGACGAGCAAGGACTTCTCGATCGTCATGGCAGGCTGGGGCCCCGACTATAACGACCCGATGACCTTCCTCGACCTGTGGGTTTCAGACGGCGGCAACAACCACACCTCCTACGCAAACCCCGAGTATGACGCGCTGATCGCGCAGGCTCTTGTGGAGCCCGACGCCGCCAAGCGCGAGGAGCTGCTGATCTCCCTTGAGAAGATCATCGCAGAGGATATGCCCATCGGCCCGATCTACAATCGCCGGCGCGACTACATCACCTCAGAGCGTCTCAGCGGCGTGGTTCGCACCGCGTTTGACGACATGAACTTCCGCTGGATCAAGGTGAAGTAAGCAGGTCGCCTAAAAACCCGCTCAAAAGCAGCAGAAGCGGGGCTATTTCGCAAGAATGGCCCCGCTTTTTTCTTTGATAACCATTGTAAAGTCAAGGGCTTTGTATTATCATAAGAAGGATTAAAAACGCGAATTTACGAGAGGAGTTGAGGAATATGGCATTGCTGAGCTATATACTGAAGCGCATCGGCTACGCGGCCCTAACGGTCTTCTTCCTGATGGTGCTGACCTTTTTGATGATGCAGCTCCTGCCGGGCAATCCCTTCCTTGGCGACAAGGCGATCAGCCAGGTGACGATGGACGCGCTCTACGCCAAATACGGGCTCGATAAGCCCCTTTGGGAGCAGTTTCTCATCTATATGAATAACTTCCTGCATGGGGATCTGGGGCTTTCAATCAAATATAACCGGCCCGTCAACACCATCATAGCCGATAGCTTCCCCTATTCCGCCGAGCTTGGCATCCGCGCGCTGGTCTTTGCTGCCTGTTTTGGCGTGGGGCTTGGCGTGATCGCCGCCATCAAGCGCAACACCGGCTGGGATTCGGCTGCAATCACCCTGGCGGTCATCGGCGTGTCGATCCCAAGCTTCATCATGGGCGCGCTGCTGCAGTATCTATTTGCCGTGAAGTTCAGGGCCTGGTTTGGCTTTGGCCTTCCCACCATGGGCTGGAAGGGGGAGGCGACCAAGATCTTGCCCACCCTGGCGCTCTGCTTTGGCACCATGGCCACGGTGGCGAGGCTGACGCGCACCAGCATGCTCGACGTGCTCGGGCAGGACTACATCAAGACCGCGCGCGCCAAGGGCCTGACCGATTCAGAGATCGTCGGCCGCCACGCCCTGCGCAACGCGATCTTGCCCGTGGTGACGATTCTTGGCCCCACGGCGGCCACCCTTTTGACCGGCACCTTCGTGGTGGAGTCCATCTTCAACATCCCGGGCCTCGGGCAATTCTTCGTCAAGTCCATTCGTGAGAACGATTACACCATGATCGCGGGCACCACGGTGTTTTACGGCATCTTTTTGGTGGCCGCCACGCTGGTGGTCGATATTTTATATGGCTTTATTGACCCGCGCATCAAGCTGACGGGCTCAAGGAGGGAATCATGAGCATGAGCAAAGCCAAAAACGCGGCGAAGGCCGCCTTTGAGCCCGAAAAGCTCCTGCCGATTGACTGCGATTTAAGCGCGGAGGACTTTGCCCATGTCGGCCCCGACGCGGAGCGGCGCGACGAGATCGTTCGCCCCTCGATCAGCTATTGGCGGGATGCGATGCGCCGTCTCAAAGAAAACAAGGTGGCCGTCGCCTGCATGATCTTCCTCGTGGTTCTGATCCTTTTTGCGCTCATCGTGCCCCTCGTGAGCCCCTACACCATGTCGGAACAGCACCTGCAGCACCCGAACGAGCCCATGTTTTTCCGCGCGGAGGATGGCCACATGCACATCTTCGGCACCGACGACCTGGGCAGGGATCTCTTCATGCGGCTGTGGCTGGGCACCCGAACGAGCCTGTATATCGCCGTTTCGGTCGTTGTGATCAACCTGCTGATCGGCGTGATCTACGGCGCGCTGGCCGGGTATTTTGGCGGCTGGATCGATAATATCATGATGCGCTTCATCGAGATCATCATCGGCATTCCCTACCTCATCATCGTGATCCTGCTGAGCATGATCATGAAGTCCGGCGTGACGAGCCTCATCATCGCCTACGCGATCGTGGGCTGGGTGGGCAGCGCCAGGCTCACGCGCGGCCAGGTGCTGAGCCTTCGCACCCAGGAATTCATCATTGCCGCGCACGCGCTGGGCTCCAGCCCTTGGCGCTTGATCGGCAGCCATATCGTGCCTAATCTCCTTTCGGTGCTCATCGTCAATTTAACGCTTGCCATCCCAAGCGCCATCTTCACCGAGGCCTTCCTTTCTTATATCGGCCTTGGCGTTCCGCTGCCCCACCCAAGCCTTGGTAACCTCGCGCAGGAGGGCACGCTTCGCTTCATGTTCTACCCCCAGCAGCTCCTGCTGCCGGCCATCGTCATCAGCCTGACGATGCTCTCGTTCAACATGCTGGGCGACGGGCTGCGCGACGCGCTTGACCCGCGCCTGCGCACCTAAGGGAGGGGACGCGAAATGGAAAGAGTTTTAACGATTGAAGACCTTTACGTGTCTTTCGATACCTATGCGGGCGAGGTCAAGGCCGTGCGGGGCGTTTCCCTGCATGTAGATAAGGGCGAGGTGCTGGCCATCGTGGGCGAGAGCGGCTGCGGCAAGTCGGTCACCGCGCAGTCCGTCATGCGCCTGAACCCAGAGCCCCCGGCGAGGATCGTCTATGGCTCCATCACCCTTTGCGGCCAGGATGTCGTCCACGCGGGCGATAAGCAGCTTCGCTCCATCCGCGGCAAGGACGTTTCCATGATCTTTCAAGACCCGATGACCTCGCTAAACCCCACGATGCCAATCGGCAAGCAGCTCACCGAGGCGATTCGCCACCACCAGGGCCTTGGCGCCGCCGAGGCCTCGCAAAGGGCCGTGGAGCTGCTCGAGCAGGTGCGCATCCCGAACGCAGCGCAGCGCGTCAAGCAGTACCCGCACGAGTTTTCGGGCGGCATGCGCCAGCGCGTGATGATCGCTATGGCGCTTTCGTGCAGCCCGCAGCTGCTCATCGCAGACGAGCCCACCACGGCCCTTGACGTGACCATCCAGGCCCAAATCATCGACCTGCTCGCCGCCATCCAGAAGGAAACGCAGACCGCCATCATCCTCATCACGCACGATCTTGGCGTGGTGGCCGGAATGGCGCACCGCGTCGCCGTGATGTATGCCGGCAAGATCGTCGAAACCGGCTCGCAGGAAGACATCTTCTACCGCCATGCCCACCCCTACACCGAGGCGCTGTTAAACAGCCTGCCAAGGCCCGATATCGACCGTTCAAGCGGCAGGCTGGTTTCGATTCCGGGCAGCCCGCCGGATCTTTTTCAGCCGCCTAAGGGCTGCCCCTTCGCCGGGCGCTGCAGCTACGCCATGAAGATCTGCCAGGAGCAGATGCCGCCGAACTTCCCCCAGGGTGAGGGGCACGAGGCCGCGTGCTGGCTTTTGCACAAGGATTGCCCCAAGACGATGAGGGGAGGTGCCAAGGAATGAACGCCGAAAAGCTCTTAGAGGTTCGTTCCCTCTGCAAATACTTCCATGTTTCGGGCGGAACGCTCAAAGCGGTCGACGATGTGAGCTTTGACATCTTCCGCGGCGAAACCTTCGGGCTCGTGGGCGAGAGCGGCTGTGGGAAATCCACCCTGGGGCGGGTTTTGATGGGCATTTATACGGCCACGAAGGGTGAGATCCTCTATGAAGGGGCGCAGCTGAACCCAAACCGCCCCGGTGCGCGCTTCCGCTACGCCAAAAAGGCGCAGATCATCTTCCAAGACCCCTACGCGTCCCTCGATCCGCGCATGACCGTCGGCAGCATCATCGCGGAGGGCATGATCATCCACAACCTATACGACGGCAGGCGAAGGGCAGAGCGCGTCAACGAGCTTTTAGAGATGGTCGGCCTGAACCGCGAGCACGCAAACCGCTTCCCGCACGAGTTTTCGGGCGGGCAGCGCCAGCGCATCGGCATTGCCAGGGCCTTGGCGATCGAGCCTGAGTTCATCGTCTGCGACGAACCCATTTCGGCGCTCGACGTTTCGATCCAAAGCCAGATCATCAACCTTCTGCGCGATTTGCAAGAGCGCCTCAATCTGACCTTCCTCTTCATCGCGCACGACCTCAACGTGGTTAAATACATCTCGAACCGCATCGGCGTGATGTACCTTGGCCACCTGGTGGAGCTGGCCTCGAGCGAAGAGCTCTATGCCCGCACCCTGCACCCCTACTCAAACGCTCTGCTCTCGGCCGTTCCCATTCCGGACCCAAGGGCTGAGCGCGAAAAGCGGCGCACCATCCTCACGGGCGACGTGCCAAGCCCCATTCACACCCCGCCCGGCTGCCCCTTCGCGGGCCGCTGCCCCAGCGTTTGCGCGCAATGCCACAGCGAAAAGCCGGCCCTGCGCGAGGTCTTGCCCGGGCATCTCGTCGCCTGCCATTTGGTTGGGGACGACGGCGTTTTTAAGGGATAATGGCCGCTCTAGGCCGAAAAAATCCGCCGAAGGGCGGATTTTTTCGTTGCTTGGGCAAAATTTCGCCGCTTCGCTCCTCGCAACGACGGTAACGCCGACCGCGCTTCTTCATCATTGCGATTGCCGCGTCGCTATGCTCCTCGCAATGACGGCGAAGCAATCCAGCGTCCCCCTTTTTGATGAGGCCTTACCCTCTTGCGCCTCAATGGCCGCATCCAGGCTTAAAATATCGAACGCAAAAGCATGCCCAGCGGCTGGGATTTTTGAAATCCGCACAAGGAATGAAGGGCTTTGCCGAAAAAACAAGTTCGAAGCTCGCGCTAAAAACGCCAAATGAATCTTGACGAAGGGCGCGGGCCAAACTAAAATAGAAAAATAGAAGGGGCGGATTTCATGAAAAAGGGCGAGTTGAAGAAGGCGGAGATCCTGCGCGTGGCCGAGGAGCTCTTTTACCAAAAGGGCTATGAAAGGACCACCATCGACGATATTTTAGAGATGCTCAACCTTTCAAAGGGTGGGTTTTATCATCATTTCGAGAGTAAAGAGGCCCTTTTGATGAGCATTTGCGAGGAAAAGGCGCTTGCGAGCTATGAGGCCATCCGTGAGGCCGTTGAGCATTGCCCAGGCCAGTGTGCCGATCGAATCAACGCGATGTTCGACAAGAACGGCCTCTGGCGCGGCGATCGCAGCGACTTTTTGGGCCTGCTCATCCGGGTGGGCTACCGGGGCGGCAACCTTTTGCTGCGCGAACATCTCAAGCGGCGCCTTTTTGAGCTCTGCCTGCCCATTGTG
>JAITTC010000107.1 GCA_031287285.1 Christensenellaceae bacterium | reverse complement strand
GGCCCTCGGGGCGACAGTTTTGCGCTGCTCGACCTGCCTCTCGAAGCGCTCGCGCTGATCGAGAGGGTCGTTGAGCTCAGAAAAGCCGTTGCCGAACTCGCCGCCCACGATGAAGTACTCGAATCGCTCGGTGAGATCCGGATTTTCGGGCTTGCGCTTGGCCAGCGGCGAAATATCCACCGGGTAATCGGTGATGAAGCAGGGCTGGATCAGCGTGTGTTCAACATGGGCCTCAAACAGCGCGGCCAGCGCTTCGCCCTTGGTGAAGCCCTCTTCGATTTCAGCGCCCTTGGCCTTGGCTTCGGCCCTTGCCTGCTCGTCGCTGAGCCAGGCGCTGTAGTCCGCGCCGCAGGCGGCCTTCACGGCATCCGCCATGCTGAGCCTGGGCCAGGGCGCCGCCAGGTGGATGGTCTGGCCAAGATATTCGACGTCGCTGCTGCCGCAGACGCGGAGCGCCACGCGCTCATAGAGCCTTTCGACCAGCGCCATGATGCCGTTATAGTCGGTATAGGCCTTATAAAACTCGACGGAGGTGAATTCCGGGTTATGGAAGGCGTCCATGCCCTCGTTTCGGAAGATGCGCCCCACCTCATACACCGCGTCGAAACCGCCGACGATGAGCCTTTTGAGATGCAGCTCGGTTTCAATGCGCAGGAACATGTCTAAATCAAGGGTGTTGTGGTGGGTGATGAAGGGCCTGGCGGACGCGCCGGTTTCCAGCGTGTGAAGGATCGGCGTATCGACCTCCAGAAAGCCCTCCTCGTCTAAAAAGGCGCGGATCTCTTTTAAAACCTGCGAGCGCTTTTGAAAGACCTGCTTGACCTCCGGGTTCATGATCAGATCCACATAGCGCTGGCGATAGCGGGCGTCCGGATCCTTGAGGCCATGGAACTTTTCGGGCAGCGGAAGGAGCGATTTGCTCAAAAGCTGAAGCTCCGCGGCGTGCACCGAGATTTCGCCCGTCTTGGTCGTGAAGACCGTTCCCCGCACGCCCACGATGTCGCCGATGTCGAGGGCCTTAAAGGCCTGGTAGTTCTCATCGCCGATATCGTCCTTGCGCACATAGACTTGGATCCTGCCGGCGCCATCCTGCAGGTGAACGAACGAGGCCTTGCCCATGATGCGGCGCGAAAGGATGCGCCCTGAAATCGCGACCTCCTTGCCCTCAAGGCCCGTGTAATCGCTTAAAACCTGGGCCGATAGATGGCTGCGCGGGTATTTCGTGACGCGGTAAGGATCCTGGCCGCTCTCGCGCAGCGCGGCCAGCTTTTCGCGCCTGATGCGCGCCTGCTCGCTGAGCTGCTCGGCAGAAAGCTCTTCAGAGAGCTCTTCGTTTGGGTTGTGGAACTCCGTCATCGTGATCTTCCTCCAAAGCGGCGGGGCCAAGCGCCTTCGCCGCGTTTCGCTTCGCTTTGATTGTACCCAAAAGTATACTAAAAGCGGAAGGGGTTTGTCCATCCCCGGGGTAAAAATAGGGCTTTCGGGGCGTTCGCCCCGAAAGCCCCTCGCGCTCTCTCGAAGGCTTTTAGCGGTGCACCGCCACGATGGAATAATCGAACACGCCGGCCGGCACGGTGACGCGCACCGTATCGCCCAGGCGTTTATTGAAGAGCGCGGTGCCAATCGGCGACTCGTTCGAGATCTTCATCGCCATGGGGTCAGCTTCAGAGGAGCCGACCAGCGAGTATTCGACCTCTTTGCCCGTCTTTTCGTCGCGCAGGCGCACGATGGAGCCCACGGTCACCAGATCGAAGGGCACGTCGTCTTCTGAAACGACCCTTGCGCCGCGCAAAATGGTTTCAAGCTCGAGGATTCGCCCCTCCATGAAGGCCTGCTCGTTCTTGGCGGCGTCGTACTCCGCGTTTTCAGAAAGGTCGCCAAACGAGCGCGCCACCTTGATGCGCTCGGCGACCTCGGCGCGCTTAACGGTCTTGAGCTCCTCGAGTTCGTCTTCCATCTTCTTCAGGCCCTCCACGGTGAAGAGCTTGCCGTTTTGCTGCTCCATGCCAAGGTTAGACATTTTCGTTACCCTCCTTGCCGGCCGCGCGGCCTGGCCTTCGCCCCTGTGCGGGGCTGTTTTTCGCGTTCCCGTTTCGTAATAGGAAAAACGCCACTCGCGCTTTTTGCGCGAGTGCCGCTTCATCGCCGCTGAACCGAGCATGAGTATACTAAAAAGCCCCTGCCCTGTCAACCATCTTAACGCGAACTTAGCGCGCTCTAGTATACGCGAAGGCGCTTGCGCACATTCCGCTTTGCGATAAGGATAAGAAACGCAGGGCTGTTATGAACGCGCGGGGGCGGCGGCCGCTATAGGCAGCCCTCGGGGAAGCGCGCGAGCAGTTCCTCTTTGCCCTCGCGGGTCTGCGCCGAGAAGGGCTGAATCTCCCAGGGCTGCACGCCGAGGGTGCGCGCGATGGCGAAGATGGCCCGCTGGCGCTGCGCTTTTGAGAGTTTATCGGCCTTGGTGGCGACCACCACGAAGGGCAGGTTCGCGGCCCGAATCCACTTGGCCATGAGCTGATCGTGCTCCCCCGGCTCATGGCGGATATCGACCAGGTGCAGCATCAGCTTTAAATGCGGCGAGCCGTTTAAAA
Source organism: Christensenellaceae bacterium (assembly GCA_031287285.1). Classification (GTDB taxonomy): domain Bacteria; phylum Bacillota; class Clostridia; order Christensenellales; family UBA1750; genus JAITGM01. The sequence continues at coordinate 3,405 of JAITTC010000107.1, read as the reverse complement.
ACTCGTTCATCATGCGGCCCCAGTCCTCTTGCATGCCCCTGGAAACCCTTGCAAAGCCGTAGCCCGGCAGGTCGATGAGGTGCGAGCGGTCATTCAGCAAAAAGACGTTGACCAGGCGGGTTTTGCCGGGCTCCTGCGAGATTCTGGCCAGCTTGTGGTTGCCGCAAAGGCAGTTGATAAGCGAGGACTTGCCCACGTTCGACTTGCCCGCCACGGCGATTTGCGGCAGGCCCTGGCCCTCAAAGCCCTGGTTGCCCGTGAGCGAGGTGATAAAGCGCGCCGTCTTAATGCGCGGCCTTTCGATCGTCATGGCGCCGGGGGGCTTTGGGGAGCTTCGCCCAAGAGCACGCGAGAAAGGACCTCGTCTACGTTCTTCACGCCCACCATGCGCAGATCGCCGCGCACGATTTCGGGGATCTCGCCCAGCTCATAGAGATTATCGAGGGGGAAGAGCACGGTTTGAATGCCCTGGCGATGCGCCGCGAGGGTTTTTTCCTTCAGGCCGCCGATGGGCAGGACGCGCCCGCGCAGGGTGATTTCGCCGGTCATGGAGATGTCTTGCCTGGCCGGCTTGCCAGAGAGGGCGGAGGCCACGGCGGACGCGATGGTCACGCCCGCCGAGGGGCCGTCTTTTGGCGTGGCGCCTTCGGGAACGTGGATGTGAATGTCGGTGTTCTGGTAAAACTCGGGGTCGACCCCAAGCTCGCCCGCGTGGGCGCGGATATAGCTCACCGCAGCCTTGGCGGATTCCTGCATGACCTCGCCTAGGTTCCCGGTTAAGAGCAGCTGGCCGCTGCCCCGCATGGGCACGGCCTCGACCACCAGCATCTCGCCGCCTGCCGCCGTCCACGCAAGGCCGTTCACGCTGCCCACGCGCGGGCCCTGCTCGCCCTTTTCGCGCAAAAACCTAGGCGCGCCGAGGAATTCGTGCAGCTTCTTTGGGCTAACGCGCAGGCTTTTTTTGCCCTCGAGCCTTTGCATGGCAGCCTTGCGGCAAACCGAGGCGATTTCGCGCTCCAGGGCCCTTACGCCGGCCTCGCGAGTGTATTTTTCGATGATGGCCCGCAGGGTTTCGTCGCTAAGCTTCAAAAAGCCCTTCGTCAGGCCGTGGCGCTTCAGCTGCTTTGGCACCAGGTGGCGCTTGGCGATCTCGAGCTTTTCAAGCTCGGTGTAGCCGCCAAGCTCGATGACCTCCATGCGGTCGAGCAGGGCGCGGGGCACGGTTTCCAGGGTGTTGGCGGTCACGAAGAACAGCGCGCCCGAAAGATCAAAGGGAATGTCCGCGTAATGGTCGCGGAAGGTCGCGTTTTGCTCCGCGTCGAGCGCTTCGAGCAGCGCCGCGGCCGGGTCGCCGTTGTGCGAGGCCGCCATCTTGTCGATCTCATCCATGAGAAGGAGGGGATTCATCGAGCCCGCCTGCCGCATCGCGGTGAGGAGGCGGCCCGGCATGGAGCCGATATAGGTGCGGCGATGGCCGCGGATCTCGGATTCGTCGTGCACGCCGCCTAAAGAGAGCCTGGCGAAGTTTCTGCCAAGGGCCCGCGCGACGGATTGGGCGATGGAGGTCTTGCCCACGCCGGGCGGGCCGACCAGGCAGAGCGCGGCGCCCTTTTTGGCGTGGGTCAGGCTGTGCACGGCCAAAAACTCGAGGATGCGGGCCTTGACCTTCTCCATGCCGAAGTGATCCTCGTCTAAGACCTCGCGCGCGTGGCCCAAATCGAGGGAGTCCTGCGTGGTCCTGCCCCAGGGGAGGGCAAGGAGGGTGTCTAAATAATTGCGGCTCACCTCGGTTTCCGGCGAGGAAGGCGAAAGGCGCTCGAGCCGTGAAATCTCCTTGCTGATCTTCTCAAAGGCTTCGCTCTGAATGGGCAGGCTGTCGAGCCGCTCGCGATACAGCGAGGCTGCCGAGCTTTCGCCCTCGCCGAGCTCTTCGCGGATGACCTTTTCCTGCTCGCGCAGGAAATATTCGCGGTGGTTTTTTTCCATCTGCTGCCGCACGCGATGCTCGATGGATTGCTGCAGCCGCTTGCGCTCGATGTTTTCGTCTAGGTAGAGGCAGAGCCTTTCGATGCGCTCGCGCAGGCTGAGCAGGGCCAAAATCGCCTGCTCTTTCTCCAAATCCATCAGGGCCTTGGCGGCGATCGTGTCGGCCAGCTGGCCTTCCTCTTGCAGGGAGTGGATGGCCGCGATCACATCGGGCGGCAGGGGCGAAAGGGAAGAGAGCTCGTCGAAGCGCTCGAGCAGCATCTGCCGAAGCGCCGAAAGCTCGGCTTCGCTGGAGCCGCGCTTTTCTTCGATCAGGCCAATCTGCGCGTAGCGGCAGCCGCCCTCGCTGAAGAAGTCGATCAGCTCCGCGCGGAACAGCCCCTCGGCCAGCACGCGGAGCATGCCGTTTGGGAGCTTGGCGATCTGCTTGACCACGGCCACGGTTCCGATCGAATAAAGATCGGAAGCGCCCGGGTCCTCCTCGTGGTTTCGCTGGGTGAGCAGGAATAGGGGCTCGTCCGCCCCGTGCGCGTCTAAAAACGCGCGCTTTGACTCCTCGCGCGCCACGTCGAGGTGCACGAGCATCTTGGGGTAAACGGTTACGGAACGAAGCGGCGCCATGCGCAGCGTTTGCGTTGGTTTTGCCATGGGAATACCTCTTTACTTATTCGCCGTAGATTTCGCGCACCGCGCGCAGGGATTCGTGGGTGCCGATGTCGTAACAGGGCCGGTCGGTCACGAAGGCGTAGACCTCCGCCCGCTTTTGCAGCCAGGCGGGCAGGTTGCCCGGGGCGTCCGGGCTGTTGCCGCCCGCGAAGTACTCGGGCAGAAGCCGGAGCGCCTCCTTGGGGTATAGATAGAGCGCGAAGACGCCAAGCTGGCTCTTTGGCTCCTTTGGCTTTTCTTCAAAGCCGATCACCCTGCCGCTCTCGTCGGTTTCGGCCACGCCAAAGCGGCGCAGCGTCTCGACATCGTCGATTTTTTGCGCCAGAATCAGGGTTTTGCGGCCGATCTCGTAAAAGCGCCTAACGAAGGCGCCCATGTCGACGTCAAGCAGGTTGTCGCCCGCGACGATCAGCAGGTCGTCGTCGATTCCTGCGCTTTTCATCACGAAGTCGATGTCGCCGATGGCGCCGAGCTTGGTCGCATCGTCTGAGGTGCCGTCGTCATGCACGACGATCCCCCGCACGGGGTGTTTTTCGGCCCAGTTCTTAAAATGCCCCGCAAAGCGGTGGTTTGAAACCACATGGATGGCGGAAATCCCCTCGATTGCACCGAGCGCTTCGACCAGATGGTCGAGCATCGGCTTGCCGCCGACCGAGAGCAGCGCCTTGGGGAAGTCCTTCGTCAGGGGAAAAAGCCGCGTCGCGTAGCCCGCGGCCAAAACGATGGCCTGCATCGCAAAACCCTCCTTGCCGG
>JAITTC010000097.1 GCA_031287285.1 Christensenellaceae bacterium | reverse complement strand
CATTCCCTGGCCGATCGCCCCGGCAAAGCGCAGCAAAAAACCGGCCATCAGCTTAAGCGGTTCCTCTATGTGGCTCTCAAAATAGGCCAGGGCCTGCAAAAACAGCGAAAACAGCTCCGCGTTGGGCTCGCCGGGCTGCAATTCCTCTAAAATGAGCTGCGCACAAAGCGCCGCGCAGCTGAGGTGCACCGGGCTTTCGCGCAGGGTGTAATGAGTCTTATCGAGTGTGCACCCCTTGAGCGCGTAATTGCCGGAACGCTCTTGCAGGAGGTATTCGCCCAAGCAAAAGGGCGTTGTGGACGCCAAATGCGGGCTGCCGGCCCGATGCGCCCCGCGCGCCGCGAAGGAAAGCCTCCCGTGCTCGCGCGAAAAGAGCGTAACCATCCGGTCGTAATCCCGGTAGTTTACGCTTCGCAGCACGATTCCCTCTGTTTTAATCGGAAAGGGCAGCTTTTCTCGCCTCCACGCGCAAAGTCCCGCTGTTTAACTTCCACGCGCGGCCTGCTTTTCCTTCCCGCAAAGCTTCACATATAGAGCATAATGCGCGACGCAGCCCGTCAGCTCAAACAGTGCCCAGGCCAAGCCTTCCGCGCTCCATTCCTTCATTTTCATATGCCCCCCGTCTTTTCTTTGCTTATTTTCCCCCTTTTGAATCGCTTTCTTGCCTGCCAATTCCTTGCTGCCGCTCAAAAAGAGCGGTCCTGCAAATGAGGCAATCGCATCGCGCAGGGCCAAGCCAAAAGCCGCCAAGCGCCTCCCCCATTTCGCTTCCCCTTTTGCACAAATAGAAAGAGCATGCTACAATTCAATCATAAAAGCCCTTTGAAAGGCAGGCGACCTCGCGATGCCCTCCGTCTCCAAAACCCGGGACATGACCTCCGGCAGCCCACTGCGCCACATTTTGCTGTTCATGCTGCCGATCCTGCTGGGCAGCGTCTTTCAGCGCTTCTATAACGTGGCGGACGCGATCGTCGTCGGGAATGCCCTGGGTTCCGCCGAGCTTGCGGCCATCGGCGCCACCGGCCCCGCGACCTTCTTTTTGCTTTCGATCGCCATGGGGCTGACCCACGCCTTTTCCATCGTCACCGCCCAATACTTTGGCGCCAATAACGAAAAAATGGTCAGGACCACGCTGGTCAGCGGCATCTACATTACGGCGTTTTGCTCCCTGCTCTTCACCATCACCGGCCTCCTGGCCGCAAGGCCTTTGCTGATCCTGCTCAAAACCCCCGCCGAGATCCTCGAAAGCTCGGCGCTCTATCTTCGCATCTGCATCGCGGGCACGCTCTTTCAGCTCGTCTATAACGGCGCGGCCTCTGCCCTGCGCGCGGTGGGCGATAGCAAAACCCCTCTTTACTTCCTCCTCTTTGCCTGCATCCTGAACGTCACGCTCGACCTGATCTTCGCGCTTTGGCTGGGCTGGGGCCTGGCCGGCATCGCCTGCGCCACGGTGTTTTCGCAGTTTTTTGCGGCGCTGCTGAGCGTGCTGTATATCTTCACGCGCTACCCAATCTTCCGCCTTTCGCGCGCGGACCTTGCGCCAGACCTTCCAAATCTCGCCCATGTGGTCAAGATCGGCCTGCCGCTGGGCCTGCAGAGCCTGCTCGTCTCGGTCGCCGACATGGCGATCATGAGCGTGGTCAATTCCTTCGGCACCAACGTGCTCGCCGCCTACACGGCCTATAAGCGCATTCAGGAATTCGCGATGCTGTCGTATAACGCAATCGCGCAGGCCACCTCGGTCTTCGCCGGGCAAAACCTCGGCGCCGGGCAGCCCGCGCGCATCCGCGAGGGCTTCAAGAAGATTGCCCTGGTCAACATCGCCATCGCCCTGCTGATCGTGCTGGGCATCTTCCTTTCGGGAGACCTGCTCCTGCGCGTCTTCATCTCGCCAAATGACCCGCAGATCGATCAAATCGCGGCGGCCGCCATGGAAATGCTGCGCATCTATGCCTCGTTCTACCCCGTTTTGTGCATGATCTTGCTCTATAACAACGTGCTTCGCGGCATGGGCGAGGTTTCGATCCCCCTCTTTTCGAGCCTGCTCGAACTGGCCGTGAAGATCTGTCTGTCGTTCGGGCTGGCCGCGGTCTACGGCGCCACGGGGCTCTGGTTCGCGGCGCCGCTGAGCTGGGTGGTGGCCATGATTCCCTCGCTCTGGCTCTACCATTCCGGGCGATGGCAGCGCAGGACGGCGGCCTTCGCCGAAGGGGGAAGCGTCAAGGCTTGAAACGTCAGCCAAAAAAGCCTCCCGCCGGTTTTGCCGGCGAGGGGCTTTTTTTATGAATTTATGGCTTTTACGCCTTCGCGGCGATGAACTTCACCGCGTCCAGCAGCTGCTCCACATCGCTGAAGCCGTTGAAGGCCCCCAGGCTCACCCGCACCGCGCCTTGCTCCGCCGTGCCAAGGCTTTGGTGCGTCAGCGGCGCGCAATGAAGCCCGCCTCGCACGCAGATGCCGAACTCGTCAAGCCCGTCGGCCACCTCCTGCGAACCAAGCCCTCGGATGTTGAACGAAACCGTCCCCACCCTGGCATGCGCCTCCGGACTGCCATAGACGGTGACCCGATCCATCGAGCAAAGCCCGATGAGCAGGCGCTTGACCATCAAGAGCTCATTGGCGTAGATCTTCGCCCGGTTTTCAATCACATACTCAACCCCTGCTCCTAGGCCAGCAAGCCCCGGGGTGTTGAGCGTGCCCGCCTCATAGCGCTCCGGGCGCTCGTTTGGCTGCAGAACCTGGGCCGAAGAGGTTCCCGTGCCCCCGTGCCTGGCGGGCTGCAGATGAAGCCCCTCGCGGATATACAGCGCGCCGGTGCCTTGCGGGCCGTAAAGGCCCTTATGCCCCGGCATCGCCACCATGTCGATGCCCCAGTTTTCGGGGAAGAGCGGCAGGATCCCCGCGGTCTGCGCCGCATCCACGATGAAGAGGATGCCGCGCATCCGGCAAAGCTCCGCCACCGCCTCAATGGGCTGAATCAGCCCCGTTACGTTGCTTGCGTGCGTTAAAACCACCATCTTCGTCCGCCTGGTGATGGCCTGCTCGATGGTCGGCGCCAGCCGCAGCTTGATCACGCCCTCCGCCTGCAGGTAGTGCAGCGGCCTTAGCACCGAATTGTGCTCCCAAACCGTCGAAGCGACCTCCCAGCCCCTTTGCACCGCGCCAAAGATCGCTGTGTTCAGCATATCCGTGCAGTTGAGCCCAAAAACCAGGTTTTCGGGGTTGCTCACTTGCAAAAACGATGCCAATGAGCGCCTCGTCTTATCGACCACCCGCCCCGCAGCCAGCGAAAGCCGGTGCCCGGCGCGGCCCGGGTTCGCCCCTGCGTAGAGCATCGTTTCTTCCACGGCCCGCACCACCTCCGGCGGCTTGGGGAAGGTCGTCGCCGCGTTATCCAGATACAGCACTTTAGCCTTCGCCCCCTCTTTGATGCGGGAAACCGAGGCTTTCAAAAGAAAGCCCGGGCGAGCGCGCACCTTTTGCCCCCGTTCCCCCATAGTATAGGGTATGTGGGCACCGCCCAAAAAGATTCCATAAATGCAAAGACATTCTCACTAAATAGGAGGTTTCCCCATATGGACCGCTTCGCCATCGCCGCGTTTCGCTCGCGGCAGTCGGTTTTCGCCTTTGAATCCCTCCTGCGCCGCAACGGCCTGCAGCCAGGGATCATTTCCACCCCTCATCAGGTTTCGGTCGGCTGCGGGCTCTCGGTCAGCTTTAGCCTCAGCGATCTGCCCAAGGCCTACGCCGCCTACCAAGGCAGCCCCGTGGCAAACCTCGTCGGTTTTTTTAACGTGACCCGCGAAGGCGTGCGCACCACGGTCAGCCCGGTCGGCAAGCCCTAGGGCTTGCAAAGCGGCGCTCAAGAGCTGTATACTTTGGCGAAGAATGAACTTTCTTGCAGATAAGGAGGCCCCGCCTTGAACGCCGCTTTGCAAATCCTCAAAATCCTTGCGGAGCTCTACCCAAACGCAGGCCCGGAGCTGCACTTCACCAGCCCGTTTGAAACCCTGGTCGCCACCATCCTCTCGGCCCAGTGCACCGACAGGCAGGTCAACAAGGTGACCCCCGCCCTTTTTGCGGCATTCCCCAGCGCCGCCGCCATCGCGCCGCTGGAGCCCTCGGATTTGGAGCCCTATATCAGGGGCTGCGGCGTATACCACAACAAGGCCAAGAACATCGTGCTGGCCTGCCGGCTGATCTGCGAAAAGTTCGGCGGGGAAATCCCAAAAACGCTTGAGGAGCTGCAATCCCTGCCGGGCGTTGGCCGAAAGACCGCCAATGTCGTCTACGCAAACGCCTTCGGCGGGGATGCCATCGCCGTAGACACCCACGTCTTTCGCGTTTCAAACCGCCTGGGCCTCGCCCACGCAAAGGACGTGCTCCACACCGAGCTGGAACTTCAAAAGGTCATCCCAAAGGCCGATTGGTCAAAGGCGCATCACTGGCTCATCTGGCATGGCAGGCGGGTTTGCGCCGCGCGCAGCCCCAAGTGCGAGGGCTGCGCCCTCCGCTCGCTCTGCGAGCATGATAACGCGCAAAAAAAGGCGTGAAAAAAGCCTAAAGAGCCGCAGGCATGAAGCCTGCGGCTCTTCTTTGCGAAAGGGCTTAGTAATCTAACGCACGGATCTTGAAATAGGCCTTGGGGTGGCTGCAAACCGGGCAGAGCTCCGGCGCCTTCTTGCCATAGTGGATGTGCCCGCAGTTGGCGCAGATCCAAATCTGCTCCTCGCCGCGCTCGAAGACCTGCGCCTGCTCGATGTTTGCCTTGAGCTTCAAATAGCGCTCTTCGTGCTCCTTCTCGATCTTGCCAACGCCTTCAAACAGCGCGGCGATCTGCGTAAAACCTTCCGCCTTGGCCGTTTCG
>JAITTC010000115.1 GCA_031287285.1 Christensenellaceae bacterium | reverse complement strand
CCAGGGCCTGCAAAACGCGCCGCCCGAAGCCAAGCTCCGCGTTCATCAGGTTTTTTTCCACCGCGATGGCCGTAAAGCCTTTCTTCCCCGCAATGCCCGTGATCGCGCCGCGCACCTGGCTCTCGTCAGCCCGCACGATCATGGTGCCCGGGGCCGAGGGCTCGTTGGTGTTGCGGATGTTGATCGGGATGCCCGCCATCCGCACCGGGAAGATCGCTTCGTCGTGCAGAACCGTCGCGCCCATGTACGAAAGCTCGCGCAGCTCGCGGTAGGTGATGACCGCGATCTCGCGGGGCCGCTTCACGACGCGGGGGTCCGCCATCAAGAAGCCAGACACGTCGGTCCAGTTCTCGTAAAGCTCGGCTGCGCAGGCCCTGGCCACGATGGCGCCGGTGATGTCGGATCCCCCGCGCGAGAAGGTGCGGATTTCCCCGTTCGGCATAGAGCCATAAAAGCCCGGGATCACGGCATTTTTTGCCTTTGCGAGCCTGGATGAGAGCACTTCCTGCGTTCTTTCTGCTTCAAAAACGCCGTTTTCGTCGAAAAAGACCACCTCGGCGGCGTCGATGAGCTCCCAGCCAAGGTAGTGCGAGAGTACGACCCCGTTTAGGTACTCGCCCCGGCTCGCGGCGAAATCCCGCGAGGCGCCGCCCTCGATGGCCAGGCGAACCTCGCCCAGGTAAGGCAGTATATCAAGGTCCAAACCAAGCCCTTCCACGATGCCCACAAAGCGCTCGGCCAGCCGCGAGAACTCCTCGCCGATGCTCTGGCCCTCGGCTGCCCTTCTTTGCATCAGATAGAGCAGATCCGTCACCTTTTCGTCGTCGTCGTCGCGCTTGCCGGGCGCCGAAGGCACCACATAGCGGCGCCTTTCATCCTCGAGCACGATGGCCTTAACCTTTTGAAACTGACGCGCGTCGGCCAATGAGCTGCCGCCGAACTTCGCCACCACTACCATTTTCCCATCCTCCATGCGGTTTCACGCCGCGTTTTTCCCAAAAACCCTAGAATTCGATTATAAATTCCGGCGGGCGCTTTTGCAAGGGAATTGTTTTTCGCCAGCCTTTTGCCCCGCGTTAACTCTTCCTTAAGCTCAAGGGAAGAGGCGCCTTCGTGCTTTAGACTATGCTGCCCAGCTTCGAGAAGTTCTTTCCCATTGCCAAAGGGCGGTGCCGCGCCGTATACTGGCCGCAGGATCATTTTTCAAAAATCACTAGAAAAATTCCCGCGAAGAATTGTTGCTCCCCAACCGTCGCCGCAAATCACCCTGTAAGCCCCTGAAAACAAGGGATTTTCGAGCAGTTTCGAAGGCAAAAGACGGGAACGCAAGAAGCCACAAAGCTTGGCTCTCAGGAGCCGAAAGCGTTAATAAAAAACGAGGAGGTTTTAACCACGAATGAAAAAAAGGCGCGTATCTTAACAATCTGCGGCGCGGTCGCCGCCGTGCTGCCCGTGTTGTCATCGTCATCGGCTTGAAGAAGATAAAGTCAGCGAAATCAGGGAGGGAACAAGATGAAAAAGATTGTTACGGCGCTTGTCATCCTAACGGCAATGGCGTTTGCGCTCGGCGGCTGCATGCTTTCTGATGACAGCGGCAGCATAATTAGGACGCAGCTGACACTGCGTAACGCAACCGACTATGAAATCGAGAGCTTTGGACTTCAATTTATGGGCAGCGCGCGGCGTGTAAACCCTATGGAATACCCCTATAGCGACGACGGCACCCAAGTAGACGACTTGTCCTTAAAGCCAGGCGAAGAAAGGTCGTTTATGTTCAGCATCGGAACAAACGAGCTTCCGGAGCCGTGGGGCGTAAACATGAACATCGCAGGAGAGGAGAGCCTTTGCTATTCCAGCGGCACGATAACGTTTGACGGCGTGAAAGGCTATGAGATTACGCTGGACGACTCCCCTGACGAGGACGGTAAGCCGCAGTTTCTGTTCACCGCTTTCAGCGATTGAGCGTGAAATAGAGCGCAAGCGAGCGCCAATGAAAACGAGGAGGCGGTATCGATGCCTTTGGGGTTGGCGGCGGCGTTGTTTGTCATTCTTGCGGGCGGCCTTTCGGTTCTTCTATGCCTTTCCTCTCAGAAGAGGAGCAAAAGACGGCTGATTGCCGTGGCCTGCGTTTTGGGGGCGCTCGCGCTCGCGCTTGCCGTTTACATCGCGCTGACGTTTTTGCTTCTGGATTTTTTCAAAAGGGGTGCCCCATGACCAAAAGCCAAAAACGCCTCGTCGCGATCTGCTGCGCCGCCGCGATGCTCCTTTTGCTAGTTCTGCCCTTCCTCCTGCCGCTTCTGGAGCGCCGCTCGCAAGTCCCCCAAACGATTTCGACCGGCCGGATCGAAGCCGCAGAGGTCAGCATCTTCTACGGCGTGAGCAGCTACGCCTTCGCAAGCCAGGACGCGGCCCTCGCCCAAAGCCTCGCCGATGCCTTCAGCGGCCTTACGCTGGCCCGGCAGGAGGCTGACTTCGACTTCATGACGGCCATGATGGTCAGCTTTTCGGGCCCCAAGGGCAGCCAGGGCTTCTGGGTTGACCAAAACGGCGTGTTTTTGGTTTCGCTGCGCGACGATTTGAGCCAGACCTACCTGGTTTCGGGCGGCGAATTCGATTATGGCGCCATTTACGCGGTTTATGCGGCGGGCAGCTCCGCAAATGCCGGCTAGCCGATTGTATAATTCCCCCGCGCATGGTAAACTCATGCCATCCAAGCTCCCCTTGACTCTAAAATTTGCGGAGGTGCCAGCGATATGCCCAACATTCCTGAGGTAAAGCTCGGCCTCGTGGCCACCAGCCGGGATTGTTTCCCCATCTCCCTTTCCCGCAGGCGCAGGGACGCGGTTGTCGACGCCTACACAAAGGCAGGCGGCGAGATCTTTAAGGCGGAAACCATCATCGAAAACGAAAGCGACATGCTTAAGGCTCTGGCCGAACTGCAGGCGGCGGGCTGCAACGCGCTGGTCGTTTATTTGGGCAACTTCGGCCCCGAAGGGCCGGAAACCATGCTCGCCCAAAGGTTTGACGGCCCTTCGATGTTCGTGGCGGCAGCCGAGGAAGACATCTCGATCCTCGCCTCAGACCGGGGCGACGCCTACTGCGGCTTGCTCAATGCGAGCTATTCCATCGGCCTGAAGAACCTTCGCGTCTACATCCCGGAATACCCAGTCGGCACCGCCGACGAGGTCGCCGCCATGGTCGCCGAGTTCGTGCCCATCGCGGCGGTTCGCATCGGCCTTTCAAACCTCAAGGTCTTCACCTTCGGCCCGAGACCCTATGACTTTCTCGCCTGCAACGCGCCCATCAAGCCGCTGTTTGATCTGGGCATCAACATTCAAGAAAATTCAGAGCTCGACCTTCTCGTGGCCTACAAGGCCCACGCGGGCGACGAGCGCATCCCGGCGGTCATCAAAGAGATGGAGACGGAGCTTGGCGCGGGCAACAAGATGCCCGGCATCCTGCCGCGCCTTGCCCAGTTTGAGCTCACCCTCCTCGATTGGATGCGCGACAATTTGGGCGCCGCGAAATACGGCGTTTTTGCCAACAAGTGCTGGCCCGCCTTCCAAACGGAGTTCGGCTTCGTGCCCTGCTACGTCAATTCCCGCATGGCGGCCAAGCTCATCCCGGTTTCGTGCGAGGTCGATATCTACGGCGCGGTCACGGAATTCATTATCTCCTGCGTCACCGGCGCTGCCCCCACGCTTTTAGACATCAACAACACCGTGCCCGAGGAGCTTTACGAAAACGAGATCCAGAACGAATACGATTACGCCCTGAACGAAACCTTCATGGGCTTCCATTGCGGCAACACCCCGGCCTGCTACTTAAAGGCCCCCGAAATGAAGTACCAGATCATCATGAAGCGCAGCCTCGAGCCGGACGGCGAGCCCGACATCACGCGCGGCACCATCGAGGGCGACATCATCGACGGCCCCATCACCTTCTTCCGCCTGCAATCCACCGCGGACGCGAAGCTGCAAAGCTACATCGCCCATGGCGAGGTGCTCCCGGTGGCCACCCGCTCTTTCGGCGGCATCGGCGTGTTCGCGATCGACGAAATGGCGCGCTTTTACCGCCATGTGCTCATCGAGAAGCGCTACCCGCACCACGGCGGCGTGGCCTTCGGGCAGGTGGGCAAGGTGCTCTTCGAGGCCATGAAGCTCCTCGGCGTGGCCGACATCGCCTTCAACCAGCCAAAGGGCATGCTCTACAAGAGCGAAAACCCCTTCAAGTAACCAAAACGGCCCCTTCCTCCCCGCATAAACAGAGCGCCCGATTTTCATTCGGGCGCTCTGTTTGCCTGCAGCCTGCCAAGCGCGCTCGCGCTGCCTCTCCCCTCGCCTTTTGCCCTCAAAAGCCCCTTGGCAGGCGGGCCATTCAGCGTCATGGCCACAAGACCAGCAGGCCCGTAATCACCGCGATGGCGATGGGGATCGAGAGCGAATTGGCAGCGCCTGCCGTGCCCTTATCGAGCCCCAGCATCATCGAAAAGACCGGCGCCATGGCAGAAATCGGCGAAAAGCTCGCGATGACCAGCACGCGGCGGATTTCTTCGCCAAAGGGCAGGCAGAAATACAGAAAGGCAGCGATGAGGCAGTTGAGCAGGAAGCGCAGCCCCACGATCGAGAGCACGCGGCGGAGGTTCCCCTTCAGCTCGATCTTAAACATCAGGCCGATCATGAACATGCAGAGGAAGGCGTTGGCGGAGGCGATGTTTTCGCAGACGGTAAGAATGACTTCCGGCAGGCGGAAGCCCGAGAGCGAAACGAGGAACATGATGAGGTAGCTGTCGAAGGGCACCGACGAGAAG
>JAITTC010000039.1 GCA_031287285.1 Christensenellaceae bacterium | reverse complement strand
TGGCTTTGAGCCGGTTGACGCGAGGCTTCGGGTGCTGCGCCGCGCAAACGCCATGCCGCTGCTCATGGCTGCGTAGCAAAGAAGGGCCGCCCGCGCAAATATGCCCCGTCATGCTCGCTTGGGAAGGCTTTACTTTTGCTGGGGAATGGGGTATACTAGGCTGCATAAACGCGAGGATGGGGACGCTTTGCCGCAAGGTTGGCGCGATTCAAGCGAGCCGGGGAGGGTGGAAGCCCGGCAAAGCGCGGCGCAGAGCCATCGCCCCGGAGCGGCTTGGCCGAAGGAGCTTTTGCAAAAAAAAGAGCTTTCTAGGCCCTGAACGGGAACTCCCGCCGTTAAAAGGGAGCCGCATAGGTTGTTTTTGTGCGGAGGAATGAGGCGGGCGGCTGATGGCCGCCAAGCGCGGGTGGTAACGCGGAGCTAAGCATGGCTTCGTCCCGGGAACCGGGGCGAAGTCTTATTTTTTAGGAGGAAGGCATGGCTGAGCTGTATAAGAGGGTTTCCACGAGCCTGGACTTTGTGGAGCGCGAAAAAGAGGTTTTGGAGTACTGGAAGGCGCATGATATCTTTCATCGCTGCTTTACCGAGCATGAGGGGAGGCCCGCCTTCGTGTTCTACGACGGGCCGCCCACGGCCAACGGCAGGCCGCACATCGGCCATGTCGAAACCAGGGCCATCAAGGATTTAATCCCCAGGTTTTGGAATATGAAGGGCTACCAGGTCTTTCGCAAGGCGGGGTGGGATACCCACGGCCTGCCCGTGGAGCTCGAGGTCGAAAAGGAACTCGGCATCGACGGCAAGCCGGAGATCGAAAAGTACGGCGTGGCGCCCTTCATCGAAAAGTGCAAGGAGTCCGTTTGGAAGTACAAGTCAGAATGGGAGCTGATGTCGGACCGCGTGGGCTTTTGGGCCGACATGGAGAATCCCTACATCACCTATGACGACGACTATGTGGAGTCGATCTGGTGGTCGCTGAAGCGCATCGCCGAAAAGGGCCTGCTCTATAAAGGCCACAAGGTCGTGCCCTATTGCCCGCGCTGCGGCACCGCGCTCTCGTCCCACGAGGTGGCGCAGGGCTATAAAGACATAACCGAAACCTCGGTGTTCGTGCGCTTTAAGCTCGCAAACGAGGAAGAGAGCTGCCTTCTGGCCTGGACGACCACGCCCTGGACGCTCCCCTCGAACGTGGCGCTCGTGGTCAACGCTGGCGAAGACTACGTCTACGCAAGGCAAAACGGCTCGGTCTATATCCTGGCTAAGGCATTGGCAGAATCCGTGCTCGGCGCGCACGAGATCGTAAAGACCGTGAAGGGCAAGGATTTGATCGGCCTTGAGTACGAGCCGCTCTACCCCTTCGTGGGGCAGACGAAAGAGAAGGCCTTCGTCGTCGTGGCAGACGACTACGTGACGCTGACCGACGGCACCGGCATCGTGCACTGCGCGCCCGCCTTTGGCGAGGACGACGCAAGGGTCGGGCGCGACAATGGCCTGCCCTTCGTGCAGCTGGTCGATGAGCGCGGCCGCTTCATCGAGGCCGTCACGCCCTGGAAGGGCCTCTTCGTCAAGGATGCGGACCCTCTCATCGTAGAGGAGATGAAAACGAGCGGAAAACTCTTCAAAAGCGCCGAATACACCCACAGCTACCCCTTCTGCTGGCGCTGCGACACGCCGCTTCTTTACTACGCGCGCTCGTCCTGGTTCATTCGCATGACGGCGGTGCGCGAGCAGCTCGTGCGCAACAATCGCTCGGTGAATTGGGTTCCCGATCACATCAAGGAGGGGCGCATGGGCAACTTCGTCGAGAATGTGATCGACTGGGGCCTCTCGCGCGAGCGCTACTGGGGCACGCCGCTGCCCGCCTGGGTTTGCGAGGACTGCGGCGAGGTTCATGTCGTCGGCTCGCGCGACGAATTGCGCAAGCTGGGCCAAAACCTGACCGAACCCATCGAAATGCACAAGCCCTATGTCGATCAAATCACCCTGAAATGCCAAAAATGCGGCGGCGTGATGCGCCGCACGCCGGAGGTTATCGACTGCTGGTACGATTCCGGCGCGATGCCCTTCGCGCAGCTTCACTACCCCTTCGAAAACAAGGAGCTTTTTGAAAAGATCTTCCCGGCCAACTTCATCTCAGAGGCGGTGGACCAGACCAGGGGTTGGTTTTATACCCTGCTGGCCATCTCCACCCTTCTTTTTGACAGGGCGCCCTTTGAGAACTGCATCGTGATGGGTCATGTGCAAGATAAGAACGGCATCAAGATGTCAAAGCACGTCGGCAACGTCATCACGCCCTGGGAGGTGCTCGATAAGCAGGGGGCGGACGCCGTTCGCTGGTACTTTTACGCGGCCTCGGCGCCCTGGCTGCCCAGCCGCTTTTCGCACGAGGCTGTTTTGGAGCTTCAGCGCAAGTACATGGGCACGCTGTGGAACAGCTACGCCTTCTACGTGCTCTACGCCCAGATCGACGGCTTCAACCCCTGCCAAATGGGCAAGCCAAAGCAGCTCGGCGTCATGGACCGCTGGGTGCTCTCAAAGCTCCATACCCTGATCGGGCAGGTCGATGAAAACCTTTCGGCCTACCGCGTCACCGAGGCCGCAAGGGCGCTGTCTGACTTTGGCGACGAGCTTTCAAACTGGTATGTTCGCCGCTGCCGCGAGCGCTTTTGGGGCCCGGAAATGACCGACGACAAGCACGCGGCCTATTCCACCCTGCACGAGGTGCTGGTGACTCTGAGCAAGCTCACCGCGCCCTTTACGCCCTTCATGGCGGAGCAGATCTACTTGAACTTGGTCAAGGGGCTGGACCCTGGCGCGCCAGACAGCGTGCATCTTTGCGCCTTCCCCCAAAAAGACGAAGCCTTCGTCGACCCAAAGCTCGAAGAGGGCATGGAGCTGGTTCTTCGCGCCGTGGCGCTTGGC
>JAITTC010000024.1 GCA_031287285.1 Christensenellaceae bacterium | reverse complement strand
AAGGGGCCCAGGTCGAGCTCGTCTTCGCCCAGCCGCCGGAGGGCGGGCCGGGCGGCCTGCCCCTTGGCGGCAGCCCCTATGTGGTGCGCCAGGTGCAGGGCGAAGGGGCGGTCATCCTGACCGCCTCCTATTTTGAAGCGGAGGGCAAGCATGGTGAGCACTCCCCCACTTGACGCGGCGCGCATGCCGCGCCATATCGCCATCATCATGGATGGCAACGGCCGCTGGGCAAAGGCGCGCGGCCTGCCGCGCTCTTTCGGGCACAAGGCTGGGGTAGACGCCTTCCGTCCAATCGTGGAGGCTTGCGGGGAATGGGGCGTTGAAGCTTTATCCCTTTTTGCCTTCTCGACCGAGAACTGGGCAAGACCCAGGGACGAGGTTTCCGCGCTCATGGGCCTGATCGAGGAGTATTTTAACAGGGAGCTTCAAAACCTGCTCGACAGGAATGTGCGGCTTTCGCTCTTTGGCGATCCCGCGGGGCTGCCGGAGGGGCCGCGGGGCTTTGCGCTCCGAGCGGTTGAAAAAAGCGCCCAAAATACAGGCCTTAAGCTGAATATCGCTCTCAACTACGGCGCGCGCGCGGAAATCGCCCGCGCGGCCCGGCTGCTGGCTGAAGAGGCGGCGAGCGGGAAGCTTCTGCCCGATGAAATCGATGAAACCCTCTTTGCGAGCAGGCTTTACAGCGCGGGGCTGCCCGACGTGGACCTGCTCATTCGCACCGGCGGGGAAATGAGGGTGTCGAACTTCCTGCTCTACCAGATCGCCTACGCGGAGTTCATCTCCCTCCCCTGTTTTTGGCCGGATTTTGGCCGCGAGGCCTTGGCGGATGCCCTACGGCTCTATGCCGGGCGCGAGAGGCGCTTTGGGAAGATCTGATCTTTTTTGCTTTTCCCCGCATTTCCCTAATACACAAACAACGCCGGGAGGAAGGTTGCGCACCGATGCTGGACATGCTCAAAAGGGTCACGACGGGTCTTTTGCTGGGCGCTTATGCCATCGCCATGCTGCTCTGGGGCCGTTACGCGATCCTGATCAACCTCGTCCTCCTCATGATGATCGGCGTATACGAGATCGTTTACGTCCTCAACCGCGCGGGCTTTCGGCCGGTGGCCTGGATCCACTACCTGACGGCGCTGCTCTATATCCCGGCCTATATGTGGCGGCAGGAAAAGGGCCTGATTCTCGTGCTGCTTTGCGGGTTCGCCGCCTGCATGGCCATCGCCTGCCTGACGCGCGCCCCCGGCAGCAAGGATCTGCTGGCCACGCTGCTGCCCAGCATCTACCCGAGCTACGCCTTCGTGGCGTTTGCGATGCTCGCCCTTTCAGACGCCCCGCACTGGCGGCTTCTCCTTTGGATGATGCTCCTGAGCGCCGTGAGCTGCGATATCTGCGCGATGCTCGTCGGCTCGCAATTTGGGAAGCATAAGCTCATCCCCAAGGTCAGCCCCAAAAAGACGGTTGAAGGCGCGGTTGCGGGCTTTTTTGGCGCGTTTCTTTCGATGGTCTGCGCCTGGGCGGTGTTTAACGCCTTTGGCGAGCCCTTCTTCATCGGGCACTTCATCGCCTTTGGCGCCATCGGCGGCGTCGCCACCCAGATCGGCGATCTCGTCGCCTCCTACATCAAGCGCTTCTGCGGCGTGAAGGATTATGGCACCATCTTCCCAGGGCACGGCGGCGTGCTTGACCGGTTGGACGGCATCCTCTTCAACGCCATCGCATTTGGCGTATACTCCATGTTTTTTTTGCTCTGACGAGGAATAGACTACGTTATGGATAAAAAGCGCGTCCTGATCCTGGGCTCGACCGGCTCTATCGGCAGGCAGAGCCTTGAAGTGCTGGCCGAAAGCGACGGCTTTGCGCTCGCTGGCCTCGCGGCCGGTGGCAATGCCGCGCTGCTTTTGGAGCAGTGCGCGGCTTTTGCGCCGCGCTTCGCCGCGCTCTCGGCGCCGCCGGAGGGTTTTTTGCCCCCAAAGGGCCTTCGCATGCTCCTGGGGGAAGGCGCGTTGCTCGAAGCCTGCGAGCAGGGCGGAATCGACTGCGCCATCGTGGCGGTGGTCGGCGCCATCGGCCTAAAGGCGGTGCTTCGGCTGCTCGATCGCGGAATCCCCGTGCTCTTGGCCAATAAAGAAACCCTGGTGGCGGGCGGCGAGCTGGTCATGCGCCTGGCCGCGGAGCGCGGCGTTCCCCTGCTGCCGGTAGACAGCGAGCATTCCGCCATCTTCCAATGCCTGCGCGCAGCGAAGGGCAATCCGCCCAGGAAGATCCTGCTGACGGCTTCCGGCGGCCCCTTTCGCAGCTGGCCGAAGGAGGAAATCGAGCGCGCAACCCTTGCCCAGGCTCTCAAGCACCCGAATTGGTCGATGGGCCGCAAGATCAGCATCGATTCGGCGAGCATGATGAATAAAGCGCTGGAGATCATAGAGGCAAAGGCGCTTTTTCAGGTGGAGCCAAGCCAAATAGAGGTGCTGGTGCACCCCGAGTCCATCGTGCATTCCGCCGTTGAGTTTTGCGATGGTTCGGTGCTCGCCCAGATGGGCCGTGCCGATATGCGCCTGCCCATCGCCTACGCGCTCTCTTTCCCAAAGCGCCTGCCGCTGCCCTACCCCTCGCTCTCGCTCGCCGAAATCGGCGCCTTGCACTTTGAAAAGCCGGATTTTGGGCGCTTCCCCGCGCTGGGCCTTGCCTACCGCGCGCTGGAGATCGGCGGCGTCGCCCCGGCCGTGCTGAACGCGGCGAACGAGGCCGCGGTCGAGATGTTCATCGAGGGGCGCATTCCCTTTGGTGAGATCGCCAAGCGAGCGGCGCGCACGCTTGAAAGGGTTGGCCGAGCGGAACTCAGCCTTGCGAATATAGAGCTCGCGGACGCGGAGGCAAGGCGGCTGGCATCGGAGCCCGCTTGACGCAGGGAAGCGTTGCCTTAAGCCCGCAGAATGCCCCAACGGGCGGGGGAGCAACAGAACCACGGATATCTCCGCAACAACACAATCTCAAGACAAATTAAACTGCCTGTGTAATCACGCATAATCGCCGTTGGGGTTTCGCTCCCCGACGGCGGTTTTGTTTTGCGGGGTGGGTGGGGGCGCTCCGTTGCTGTTTGTGAGCGCTTGCAAAATGCGTTCAGCTTCCACAAGCTCCATATTCTCGCAATGGATATACTTTTCGACGAGTGAGCCAAGTTTGATAAGGCGTCGCGTTCGCTCTTGACGTTGACGTTTTTTATCACGTGCAAGAATTGCGTTTTGTCGAGCTTTAAGTTCTGCGAGTTTATCACGAATACTTTCGATTTGGCGGGCTTCTCGTTCTGTCATGGCTGGGGGACTCCTTTTCTTTTGGGTGGGGGGTTATGTTCGGATATTGCAAAGACTTCCCATAACTTTCGGTGAAGGTTTTCGTTCTGCAATGGCGGTTTAGCTCTATAGTGCTTTTGGTGGGGATTCTCGTTTTGCGATGGTGATTTCATTCTCATGGTTTTTAGCAAGGCTTCGCAGTTTGGCGTAATGGTTTAGCTCCCCTTGCCTTTGGAAGGGTTCACGGTTTGCCATAGTAGTTTAGCTCCCCTTGCTTTTGGCAGATTTTCTCTTGCTATAGCTGGTCTAATTCCCCTCATCATCGCAGGGACGTTCGCGGTGTAGGCGTTTGGCGTAGTTCATTCTATGCCGTTCTGGCGTGATGTGTTCCGACCAAAACGCCGTCCGCGAACGTGCAATTTTGCACGCTTGATGTTGCGATTCGCTAAAACTCGACCGCCTATTTCGGCAACTTTTTTCGTCATCAGCATAATATATACCGCATGCAAAATTACGGTGAGGGCGCACTTATACATCGCAAGCGATGTTGTGCGCCGCCTGCGGGCGGGAATAGCGCGGCGGGTGGGCGTTACCTTTTCAACAAAAAGCTCTATTCCGCATATATTGCCATGGGGTGAGTTTTCGTGGCAATATATCATTTTCATGTAGCAATGGTTTCGCGGTCTTCCGGGCGTTCCTCCGTCGCGGCGACAGCCTATCGCGCGGGGGAAAAGCTCCGCAACAATCGCGACGGTGTGACGCATGATTACCGCCAAAGGAAAGACGTTATTCACACCGAAATTCTCTTGCCTAACAACGCCCCGCGCGAATATCAAGACCGCCTAACGCTGTGGAATGCCGTTGAAGAAGCCGAAAAACGAATCGACGCACAGACAGCGCGCGAGATGAACATATCGCTCCCGATTGAATTATCCCACGACGAGCAAACGGTGTTGTTACGCAAATTCATCACGAAAAACTTCGTGGAGCATGGCATGATTGCCGACTTCGCCTTGCATGACAAAGGTGAAGGGGCAGTAGCTTGCAACCAAATCAAAGATTTGGGCAAGCCTTGCACGGTACCCTCCTTCGAGGGTCCCTTCAACGAACCAAATCAGAGATTTGGCGTTTCAGTCACGGTCGACCGAATCAAAGATTCGGACAGCACCGCGAATCCGCATGCTCACATCATGCTCACTACGCGAGGAGTCGGGCGTGACGGCTTCGGCAAAAAGAATCGTAATTGGAACTCCAAGCCGCAACTTTTGACGTGGCGCAAAGATTGGGCGGTTCGGTGCAACGAGAAGTTCATCGAAAAGGGTTTAACAGAGCGAATCGACCACCGCACGTTAGCGGAGCAGAACATTGACCGCGAGCCGACAATTCACGTCGGCGTCGCGGCTTGCGCGTTGGAAAGGCGGGGAATCAGGACAGAGCGCGGGGACGTACTTCGCGGCGTTATCGCGCGTAACAAGGCGCGTGAAAGTCATGAGAATGTTGCAGAGTTGTTGCATGAATTCAAAGAGGGCTATATCATTGCCGACCGTGAATTATCGCGACTGCAACAGGAATCGGCAAGCAACAGGCAAATGGCTATGAGAGAATATCACACGGCAGAAGAAATCGAAGAGAAGGCTAAAAATATTCAGGTTTTAGACGCTCGAGTGGCAGAGTTACAAG
>JAITTC010000244.1 GCA_031287285.1 Christensenellaceae bacterium | reverse complement strand
CGCCCCCGATAGTCAGAACCAATAGTCCTCCCGCGCTCGCGGAAGGATGGCGCGAATCTCGGGGAAGCGCTTTTTCAGCTGCAGCAGAAAGGGTTCTGGGTCGACGCGGCGCGAAAGCGGCGGGAAGGCGTCGTCAAAATGGTCGAGGAACAGCGCCTTGGGCCGCAAAGCCTCTACGATGGGCAGCGCGGCGCGCGGCAGATCGCTGCGGCCTTGGTAGGGCAAAACCAGGCAGTCGGCGCCCGGGCGCAGCTCGCCGCCAAGGCCCAGGCTGCCCAGGATCTGCAGCCGCTTCCCTTCATGGCTGAGCTCAAAGGCCAGGGTTTCGCCCTTCGGGTAGTGGCGCTGCGCGCGCAGCAGAAAGGCCGCGTTCCTGCGAAAGCGCAGCATTCGGGGGCTGAGCATCGTCGTGAGGACGAGGGGCGCGTCAAAGCGCACATGGCTGCCCCTTAGCGCGCAAAGCTCGACCCCGCCAAAAGAAAGCCTCTCGCCGGCAGCGATTAAGCGCAGCTTTTCTTCCAAAACGCCGGCCTTTAAAAGGCCTTTTTGAGGCAGCGCGCCGGAATACACCAATGCGCCCCGCTGAAGCAGCCCAGGCAGGCCCAGGCGGTGGTCGATATGCCCATGGCTAAGAAAAAACCGCTTCACCCCGGCAAAGTCAGCCTGGGAAAGCGGGTTTTCAGCCCCGGGCAAGGGCAAAAACGGGTCAAAGCAAAAGCGCTCGCCGCCGAGGCAGGCCAGCAGGGTGGCGCAGCCAAGCCAGCGAAGCGAAAAGCTCATTCCACCAGGAAGCCGCGCGAGTGAAGCGCTTCGATAATCGCGTCGAGCTCCTTTTCGCTCCCCGCGGCGATGCCGTGCATGTGCACGCCGCCCGTCAGGGCCGACATCGGCGCCATGCCGCTGCTCTTCATCTGATTGATAAAAGCCGAAACCTCCTCGAGGGTTTGCAGCATGAGCGTGGCGCGGAACTCGCCGTACACCGCGTGCTCGATCGAGATATCGAGCACCTTGCCGCCCAGGGCGACGATGGTTTCGAGCTCCTCCTGCATGGCGGGAAGGCCCTCGTGGCGGGCCGCGATGCTGCGCGTTGGGCCTAAGGGCGGCGGAAGCAAATAGCCGCCTGGCGTCGCGTAGATGACAAGGCCCAAAGAGCGCAAAAGGGCGATATCCGCCACGATGACCTGGCGGCTCACGCCCATTTCCTGGCTCAGCGCGGCGCCCGTGACGGGCTGCCTGCTATATTTCAATCGCTCGGCGATTTTTTCGCGGCGGGCCTTCGCATCCATCCTTTTTTTTGCCCCCTTTGCCCCTTTTTATCGCCTTTTCAGCGGCGGCGGTTGTTTAAAAGCGAGCCCATGCGAAGCAGCTGCGCAATCGCCATCAGCGCGGCAGCCAGGTAGGTGTTAGCGGCCGCCGACAGCACCTTTTTGGCATAAGGGGTTTCTTCGCGCTGCAGGATGCCCGAGGCCTCCAGGGCATAGAGAGCGCGCGAGGAGGCGTTGAGCTCCACGGGCAGGGTAATGAGCTGAAAGATCACCGCAGCCAGGTAACAGACCACGCCGATTGCCGCAAGGCCGGTATAGCCCAGCAGCAGGCCGATGAAGAACAGCGGCATGGAGGCAGTCGAGATGAGGCTTGCGGCCGGGGCGATGGCGTTGCGAATCTTCAGCGGGGCATAGCCCTCGGCATCCTGCATCGCGTGGCCGACCTCATGCGCGGCGACGCCGAGCGCCGCCAGGGAGCCGGAGCCTTCGACCGAGGAAGAAAGCCGCAAGACCTTCTCTTTGGGGCTGTAATGGTCAGAAAGCGCGGCGCCGCTCGAGCGCTCAATCCGCACATCGCGGATGCCTGCATCCCGCAGCAGAGCCTGCGCCGCAACCTCCGCAGAGGCGCCGGACTGCGCCTGCACATGGGAGTATTTTTCAAAAACGCTCTTGACGCGCCACTGGGCGATAAGGCCGATCAGCGCGGCCGCAAGAACCAGGAGCAGGCCCCAGTCGCTGCCATAGCCGCCGGAATAGAATCCGTAGGGAAAAAACATCTGCAAAATCTCCTTGGGCTTAGGGTTGTTTTTCTTAGTATATCTCGGTTGGCAGAGAAAAACAACGGCCGGCCGCTTTGAAGACGTCAATTTTATGCCGCGAAAAGGGCTCACTCCTGCCTGGATGGGCTGCTACGCTTCCCAAAGATGGCCTTCCATCAAGGCGATGCGCACCGCATCCGCCCGATTCACCGCATGAAGCTTCGCGTATACGCTCTTGAGCTCGGATTTCACCGTGTCGAGCGAAACATGGTTGACGATTGCGATCTCCTCGCGCGTCAGCCCCTGCGAAAGGCAGCGGAGCACCTCGCGCTCGCGGAAACTCAGCGTGGAAAGCGCATGGAGCGTTTCGCCCCTTTCCTTCTGGAAGGCAGCCAGCAGAAAGGCCGTGCGCTTTGCGTAGGCCGAGCATTTCTTGGCGATGAGATCGAGCCATACCGTGGGGATCGCGCAATCCTTGCGCTGGCGCGCGAATTTACACAGCGCGCGCATCGGGCTGCCAAGCTCGACGAAGGAAGCCTGAATGCCTTCCGGGGCCGCCAGCTCGTAAGCTTCGGCAAGGGCTGAAAGCGCCTCGCTCCTTTCGCCCGCATACAGCAGCGCGACTGCCTTGACCGCCAAAAGATCGACCGTTCCCAAGAGATGCCGGGCGATCAAAAAGTCGTCGCGCTTCGCTGAAATGTAGGCATTCAGGGCGATATAGTTCTTTTGCGCCAGAAGAAGGCGCGATTTGACGTATGCAAGCAGCGTGCTGATGAAGTTATCTTCCTCCCCATCGTCCTCAAAGTCCAGCTTGATCCACTCCGCCACGAGATTTGGCTCGCCCAGCTGAAGGTAATACCAAGCGTGAACCAGATCCGCAATCTTGCGCTCCCTCGCAGACCCACAGCTTTCACACAGCGTCTCTAAGCGCTTTAAGATATCGCCGAATTGATACTCCTTGCCGCGAGCGATGTAAATGCGCAGCAAATACATCAGCGCGCGCAGTTCCATTTCATCGTGTTTCTTCTTCCTCGTGCCATAGGCGGCTTTAATCGCCCATCCGGCAGCCTCCTCATACTGGCAGCGATACAGCAGGAGCTCGCAGCGGGCCAAATCATCAAGATGGATCAAATACCCCTTCATCTGCCGTTCAAGGAGTTTTAAAATCGGCGTGAGCTTATTGATGTTGATCTCGAACTGCCCAGGCGGGCTGCCCGGCTGAACGCTGCTGATATACAGGCTTGCGCAGGAATTGATATATTGGTGAAAAACATACCGGTTGTAGCTCGGGCATTGCCCCAAATACTCTGCGGCGCGGAAAAACCCCAACCCCATCTCATCGTCCTCGTGGGTGAGGAGATGGATAATGCCAAGGCACGAATAGCCGGAGGCCAGCATGCACGCCCTCTCTTCAGACGGCGCAAGCCCCTCGTAGGCTGCAATGCAATCCCGAGCCGCAAAAACGGCTTCGTCTAAACGGTTTAAGT
>JAITTC010000188.1 GCA_031287285.1 Christensenellaceae bacterium | reverse complement strand
ATTTCGCCAAAGCCGGCGGCGAGCTCGGCCATCTCGCCCTTGGTGCAGGCGCGCAGGAGCGGGGAGCGAAGCCTTGGGTATAAATCGAGAAAGGAGATCGTCACGAAGGCGGTGTGCTTTGCCAGGCGATCACAGAGGGCGGCAAAGCGGCGGAAATGCTCTTGCATGGGCAGGCCCTCGTGCAGCACGATTGGGTCATAGCGCCACAGAACCCGCGCCGCGCCAAGGCTGCGGCTGAGCTCTAAAAAGGCGCTTAGCCTCTCTTCCAGCGGCCGAAGCTTGGGCTCCAGCTCCGGTCCATAGGGATTTAGGGTGAACTGGAAGACATAGCGGTAGCCGAGGCGGTCGATTTCGTCTAAATAGGGCAGAAGGGGCGAGGGATCCTTGCTCCAGAAGACGATGCAATCGATTTTGGCGGGGTTCAGCTCGATTCGCCTTTGCTGGGCGTGGTTGAAGGGATTGCGGACGCACAAAAAGCCCTCGCGCAGGCGGCCCATCAGCCAGGGCGCAAAGTGCGCTGGGATATCGGTGCGGCGCGAGGCGGAAAGGATCATCGAAGGGGGCCTCCCGGTGAAGATTTAGGGCTTCCGCCGAAAAAGGCGGGCAATTAAGGAACCCATGGCGGCGCCAAGCAGCGAGAGGAAGGCATAGCCAGGCGCGTAAACCCAGGCGCTCTCGTTATAAAAGACGAAGAGCGTGCAAAGAAAGAAAAGCCCTACGGCGAGCGGGAGGAGCCAGTCAAAGCCCCTGCGCCAGCCATAGATAGAGGAAAACGCGAAGACAAAGGCGGGCAGCAAAACCAGCATCAGCACCATTTCAGCCCCTGCGGGCTGCGTCCGCGCGATGAGCGGCAGGCCGAAAAGGCCCAGCAAGGCGATCAGCGCATAGGGCCATAGGCCCAGCAGGCGTTGTTTCATCGTGACTCCTTACTTCCTCTAATAATGACGGGGGAAGGAATCCGGCGCAGTTTCTCTTTGCAGGGGCTGGTTGCCTCGTCATTGCGATTGCCGCGTCGCTCCGCTCCTCACAGTGACGGGGGAAGATAGCCTCGCCCTCCTTCGTCATTGCGAACGGCAGTAAAGCAATCCAGCGTACTTCCCCTTTGCAGGGCCTTAGACCATATCTGCTGGATTGCCGCGTCGCTTACGCTCCTCGCAATGACGGCGAAGCAATCCAGCGTCCTCCTTTTTGATGAAGCCTTTGCATATGCTTACTGGATTACTTCGTCGCTTGCGCTCCTCGCGGGTGACGAGGAAGGCCGTTAAGCCGCTGACCGGCCCTACCAACCTGCCGCGTCGCTTACGCTCCTCGCGGGTGACGGGGGAGGCAAACAGCGCTCCCGTTGTCTCGTCATTGCGAGTGGCAACAAAGCAATCCAGCGTCCTCCTTTTTGATGACGCCTTTGCACATGCTTGCTGGATTACTTCGTCGCTTGCGCTCCTTCATCATTGCGATTGCCGCGTAGCTCCGCTCCTCGCAATGACAGTCAGCGAAGCGATTCAGCGCAGTTCTTCTTTGCCACGCCTTCGAGCATAAGCCCAGGCCGGCAAAAACAGGCTGAAAAGGCGCCGTTATTCGTCGATTGCCCGCGTGCTTCGCTCCTTTTTGGGCCTGCCCAGAGAAAGGAGCAGCATCACAAGCCCGGCTGCCACCAATAGGGCCGAAAGGATATAGCCGATGTACGGGCGAAGCCAAGCCCGCAGCGCCTCGCTTCCGGCGACCAGCGCCACGAGCCCCAGGGCGAAAAGAGAGATGGCGACGATCAGCGGCCAGACGCCCATGCGCTGGTGCTCGGCGATATGGATCAGCAAAAAGCCCAAAGAAAGCGCCAAAATAAAGATCGAAGGCGTTTGCGGGCGAAACGCGGGGAAGTAAGCGCAAAGCGTGAGGCCGATTCCTATGCAGAAGAGCAAAAAGCCGGGGATCACGAGGCCGCGCACGCAGCTTAAGGCACGGCTGAGCAAAAAGCCTGCGCCGATTGCGATGAAAAAGCTGATCGGCGGCAGATTGAGGAGGTTCATCAGGAAGAAATATACGCCAAAGACGAGGAGCAGGCCGCCTGGAATCGCGGTTCTTTTCATGGAAGGGGGCCTCCTTTCACAAAGCGGGCGCTTTTCACATAGTATAGCCTAGATTCCTGCAAAATGAAAGGGAGGGTTGGCGAATGAAACACTTCACCTGGCGGCGCGCGCTGCCGCTGCTTCTGGCGCTTTGGATGCTCCCCGGCTTGCTTGGCTGCTCGGGCACGACGGGCCTGAAAACGGTTCGGCTTTCGGAGGTCACGCACTCGGTCTTCTACGCGGCGCAGTACATAGCCATCGAAAACGGCTACTTTGCGGAGGAGGGCCTGCAAGTCGAGCTGACCAACGCGGGCGGCGCCGATAAGGCCATGACCGCCCTGCTCTCAAAGACCGCGGATATCGCCCTGATGGGCCCCGAGGCCAGCGTTTATGTCTACAACGAGGGGCGGGAGGACTACGCAAGGGTCGTAGGCCAGCTCACCGCCTGCGACGGGGCCTTCATCATCGGGCGCGAGCCCATCGAGCCTTTCAGCCTGGAGGCGCTGCGCGGCAAGTCCATCATCGGCGGCAGAGCAGGCGGCATGCCGCTGATGGACCTGGAGTACGCGCTGCGCAAGGCTGGCCTTGAGCCCGGGGTGGACCTGACCGTGCTGGACCATGTGCAGTTTAACCTCATGGCCGGGGCCTTCGCGGGCGGCGAAGGCGACTTCACCACGCTGTTTGAGCCCACTGCCACCGAGTTTGAAAACGCGGGCAGCGGCTATGTGCTGGGTTCCGTCGGCGCGCTTGCGGGGCCCATGCCAGCCACCTGCTACCAGGTCACCGGCGAAACCCTTAAAAAAGATGCGGCAACCGTAGAAAAGTTCCTGCGCGCGCTGTATAAGGGCCAAAAATTCGTCGCCGAAAACGAAGCCGAAACCGTGGCCAAGGCGCTCGCCAAGCAGTTTCCAGATACGGACCTTGCGGTGCTGACCCGGGTCGTTGAGCGCTACCGCGAAATCGGGGCCTTTGCCACAAACCCCGTGCTCGAGCGCGAGCCTTACGACCGCCTGCTCGACGCGATCGAACAGGCAGGCGAGCTGAAAGCCCGCCCGCCCTATGAGGATCTGATCGACAATACCCTGGCGAAAAAAGCCGTCGAGTAAGAGACGCGGCCTGCCAAAAAGGCGGGCGCCCTTCGGGGTGGTTGCACAAGGAAGGTTTTCGCGTCATGCGAAAGCCTTCCTTAAATTAGAATCGCCAAGTAAAGAACAGCTCATCCTCTTCTGCTGACTCTATGCCGCCCGTCTTTCTATATAATCCCATAGCGGGAGCGTTAGAGCGATTTGTAGAAAGAAACATCTTCATAAAATGATTTTCCATGCAATATTCCTTCAATCGCCCAATGAGCTTTTGCCCAATTCCCCTTCGCCTAAACGCGCTTAACACGCCCACTTCATAAAAAAACATCATCTTTTGCTCTCGATCGATTCGGTCCAATTCATACGCCACCAAAAAGCCGACCACTCTATCCTCCCGCACGGCTACATAGAAGTGGTTAAACGGATTGGAAAGAAAGCTCTCCATTTGGGGTCTTGAAACGAGCTTTGTATTTTTCTCTTCTTCCTGTTTAATGACATGAACGGCTTCTACAGCATACGCGGCATCTTTGGCCAAGCAGCGGAATACTCGCATAATAGCACCACTCCCATATGAACTGTCTGCGCTGTAAGTGTATAGGCTTTCATAAAAACACAAGCCGAAAAGCGCTCGTTTTTCAGCTTGTGTTGAAGGGCTTGGGGGATTATTCCCAAGCTGGCGCAGCAGGCCAATTTTAGCCTTTTTCGCCCCAATGAACGCTTCCTTGCCGAAATTCAAGCGCCTTTATACGAACCGACCCGGCTCTACATCGCCGGGATGAAAACGAAGATCAAAAGGAGGCAGGCTGCCAAAGACAGCGCGAGCAAAACCCCGCCGGCGACCAGCAGCCCAAGCCGCAAGCCCTTGTTTTTCTTATGAAACAGCCCAAAGAGCAAAAGCGCCAAGCCGATCAAAAAAGCCAGGGCGATCAGGCTGGTGAACCCAAAGACGGGCACCACGCTCATGTTATCACATCCTCGTTTGTTTTCGGCAAGTATAGCAGAAAGGGCGCCGCTCCTTCAAGGAAGTCCTTTAAATTTCCAAGCTCCGAACGGGCACGAGGCCTCCGCTTGCGGCAACCTTTAGGGCCGGGGATTCGTCCAAGCAAAAATGGATCGGCTTGCGCCGCGCCCTAAAAACAAAGAAGGGAGGGAACAACAATGCGGTCAACGAAGCCGTTCGGCTTGCAGCCCCGTGGGCCAACCGGCGGCGAAGCCGCCGGCCCGCCTTTGGCAAGGCGGGCGCCGCGCGAAGCGCGGCGTTGGCCCTCCGGCGCGCGAACGCCAGTGAGCGCGCCGGAGGCGGACGCGGCCCATTCCCGCCGAGCGGAGCGACGCGAAGTCAAGCGCGGGGCAAAGCGCGGCCCGCAAAGGAGCGGCCAAGTCAAAAAACCGGCACAAAGCTCGCTTTGCGCCGGTTTTAAGGGTTAGCAGGCTGGTCTTACACGATGCCCTGGGCCATCATGGCGTTTGCCACCTTCAGGAAGCCCGCGATGTTCGCGCCGGCCACGAAGTTGCCCTTATTGCCATACTGCGCGGCCGCATCCCTGGCGTTCGCGTAGATGTTTTCCATGATGCCCTTGAGCTTTGCATCGACCTCTTCAAAGGTCCAGGCCATGCGCATGCTGTTCTGGCTCATCTCCAGGCCGGAAGTTGCCACGCCGCCCGCATTGGCCGCCTTAGCCGGCCCAAACAGCACGCCGTTCTTTAGGAAGACCTCGACGGCCTCAGGCGTAGAGGGCATATTCGCGCCCTCGGCCACGGCAAAGCAGCCATTCTTCACGAGGATCTCGGCGCTTCCCTTGTCGATCTCGTTCTGGGTGGCGGAAGGCAGGGCGATATCGCAGGGGATGGTCCAAATGCCGGAGCAGCCCTCGTGGTATTCTGCCTGCGGGTGCTCCTTCACATATTCCTTGATGCGCTTGCGCTCGACTTCCTTCAAACGCTTGACGGTATCGAGATGGATGCCGTTCTTGTCGTAGATATAGCCGTTGGAATCGCTGAGCGCGACCACCTTGGCGCCAAGCGCCGTCGCCTTTTGGTGGGCGTAGATGGCCACGTTGCCGGAACCCGAAATCACGACCGTGGCGCCCTTGAAGGACTTGCCCACGTCGCGCAGCATCGCGTCGGTGAAGTAGCAAAGGCCATAGCCGGTCGCCTCGGTGCGGGTCAGGCTGCCGCCATAGCTCAGGCCCTTGCCGGTGAGCACGCCCGTGAACTCGTTGCGAAGGCGCTTATATTGGCCATAAAGGAAGCCGATCTCACGGCCGCCCACGCCGATGTCGCCGGCCGGCACGTCGGTGTCCGCGCCGATATGGCGCGAAAGCTCGGTCATGAAGCTTTGGCAAAAGCGCATGACCTCGGCGTCTGACTTGCCCTTGGGGTCAAAGTCGCTGCCGCCCTTGCCGCCGCCCATCGCAAGGCCCGTGAGAGAATTTTTAAAGACCTGCTCAAAGCCCAGGAACTTGATAATTCCCAAATACACGGAAGGATGCAGGCGCAGGCCGCCCTTATACGGGCCGATCGCGCTGTTGAACTGCACGCGGAAGCCCCGGTTGACCTGGACCTTGCCGCTGTCGTCCACCCAGGGCACGCGGAACATCACGACGCGCTCCGGCTCGACGATTCTTTCGATGATCCCCGCCGCCTGAAACTCCGGATGCTTCTCGATCACGTTCTCAAGCGATTCCAAAACCTCGGTAACCGCCTGGTGGAACTCGGGCTCGGCCGGATTCCGCTTCTTCACGGTTTCCAGCACCCCTTGAAGGTATGCGCTCTTCAGTGCCATTGCTTTAGACTCCTTTGTCTAGTTATTTTTTCGACCGCCAGCCTAAGTCCGGCAGCTCTTTCCCCTTTGCAGCCTCAAAAAAGGCACAAAAAAGAAAGGGCGGCGTTTAGGCCCGCGATCACTCGCCGGCGCAAACTCCGCTTTGCTCCAAGCGGGCACAAGCCCGCGTTGCCGCTTGGCTCCATCCATCACGGCGGTTCCCCGGGCCGCTTCGCCGGCACACCTTTGTGCGAGCTTAAGCGGGGCGCTGCGCGCGAATCCCCGGGAAGACGCCATGCAAAAAGAGCCATGCAAAACCCTACCGCCCGGGGTACCAAGCGGCAGGGCCCAAAATGGAGCGAAATCTGCTCCGACTGGTGCCGAAGGTGGGACTTGAACCCACACGGTATCTCTACCAACGGATTTTGAGTCCGTCACGTCTGCCATTCCATCACTTCGGCGCGTATTTGTAGTATAATCTCACTAAAGAAAAAAATCAAGGCCGAAGACACAGCAAGTTTCACTCCAGGGCCTCATTTAAAAAAGGAAGGATGGCGATTTTATGGAGCTGTCTGAGCTCGATCTGCTCCGCCGCGCGGCCGCCGGGGACGGGCAGGCCTTTGCGGAACTCATGGAGGAGCGGCAGCACGCGATCTACGCGCTCGCCCTGCGCATGATGGGCTCTCGCGACGACGCCTCCGATATGGCGCAGGAAGCGCTTTTGCGCATTTACCGAAACCTCGGCTCCTTTAGGGCGGAGGCGAACTTTTCGACCTGGGTCTACCGCGTCACCGCCAACGTCTGCCTGGATGAACTCCGCCGCCGCGCCCGCAGGAAGGAAAACTCCCTCGATCTTTTGCGCGACGAGGGCTTTGAGCCGGACTCTTATGCGCCCTCACCCGAGGGCGCGGTGCTGGAGCGCGAACGCGCGGAGGA
Organism: Christensenellaceae bacterium; assembly: GCA_031287285.1. GTDB lineage: Bacteria > Bacillota > Clostridia > Christensenellales > UBA1750 > JAITGM01. The sequence goes on along the minus strand of JAITTC010000188.1, from coordinate 1,464 downwards.
ATTGCAGCTGGCCGTCGCCTCCCTGCCGCCCGAACAGCGCGCGGCCATCGTGCTGCGCGACATGCAGGGCCTTTCTTACGAGGAAGCCGCGCAGGCCCTTAACGTGGGCCTCAACACCCTCAAATCCCGCCTCTTTCGGGGCCGCAGGCTCCTGCGCGGAATTTTATCCGCCGGGGAGGAACCTTTCGTCGAAAAACGCGGTCTAAACAGCCAGGGCTGAACGCCATTTTCCCCAGGTGAGAAAGGATGATTGCCATGACCTGCAAGGATGTCGCCGAACTGATCGACCTCTACCTGGTCGACGGGCTCACGGAGGAACAAGCCAAAGCGCTGAATCTGCACCTGGCAGAGTGCCCGGCCTGCGCCCTGGATCTTAGCCGAGCGCAGACCCTCCTGATGGATCTCGCCGCTCTAAACGAAGGCGTCGAGGCCCCGCCGGAGCTCATGCGGGGCGTTTTAGCCCAAATTAAGGCGGAATCGCCGCAGCCTGCGCCCAAGACGCGGTTTTCGCGCGGCTGGAAGGTCGCCCTTGGCACCGTCGCCGCGGCCTTTGGGCTGCTTTTGATCTCAAGCGCGCTGCTCTCGCTCGTTTCCCTTGGCCAAAGCCGCGATTACGCGCGCGAACTCGCGGCAGAATCCGGTTACATGAAGCCCCAGGCAGACGCCGGCGCCGCCATGCCCACTTCGGCCCCTCTGGCCGGATCCATCGCAGAAACGGCTGACGAAGGCTGGATGGATTCCCCCGCCAGCGCCCCGGCTCCAGACATCGCCCCCGCTCCCCAGCCGGAAGCGGACGGCGAATACGGCCTTAAAATCATCCGCACGGCCAGGGCGAACCTTGAAACCGACCGCTTCGACGAGGATCTGGCCAGGCTGCAGGCCCTGGCGGGCGAGCATGGCGGCTTCATCACCTCGCGCGAGATCTACGGTGAAGCCTTAAAGGAGGGCGCTTCCGGCTACGGCCGCAGTCTCTCGCTGCGCGTCCGCGTGCCGCAGGGCAATTTAGACGCCTTCCTCGAAGGGGCGCTGGGCATTGGCGTGGCCCGCTCTTCCTCCATCTACGAGGAGGACGTGACCAGCCGCTACTTCGACGCGGACCGCCGCCTCAAGGGCTACCAAGCCCAGTACGATCGGGTTTTGGAGTTCATGCAGAAGGCTGAAACGGTCGAGGATCTGATCGCCGTCGAAAGCGAGCTGACCCGGCTCAACCTGCAGATTGAGGCGCTTTCCGGCGAAATCAAGTATCTTGACAGCCAGGTGGGCTTTTCGACCGTGGACCTAAGCCTGCAGGAAGTGCGGCTGGCCCAGCCGGTTGACATTTCCTTTGGGCAAAAGCTGCAAAACGCCCTGAACGAGGGCCTGAACGCCTTCGCCAACGGCTGGCGCAACGGCCTGCTCGGCTTCATGGAGGCGCTGCCCGCCCTGCTTGGCTGGCTCGTCTTCCTGGGGCTTCTGGCCTGGCTG
>JAITTC010000143.1 GCA_031287285.1 Christensenellaceae bacterium | reverse complement strand
CTACAGGCAGGCCCTGGCCGATTGCTCGATCCTGCCGAATTCCTCGCCGGAGGAAAGGCGCATGAAGGAAATGGTGAACCTGAACTTTGACTGGTTCATGCAGACGCTGCTCGACCGTAAAGACAGGATGAGCATGTTCAGCGGGCTCGAGGTGCGCGTGCCCTTCTGCGACTACCGCATCGCCGAGTATCTCTATGCGGTGCCTTGGGAGATGAAGAATCACCAAGGCCGCGAAAAGGGCTTGCTGCGCGAGGCGATGCGGGGCCTGCTGCCGGATGAGATCCTCTGGCGCAAGAAGAGCCCCTATCCCAAGACCCACAACCCCGCCTATTTGAACGCGGTTACCCTGCTGCTGCGCGAGGTGCTGGGCGACCAGAGCTCCCCGCTGCTGCAGATCGTGAAAAGAGAGGCGCTGGAGGGGCTCCTGCAGGCGCAAAACGCCACGCCGTGGTATGGCCAGCTGATGACCACGCCGCAGACCATCGCCTACTTCGCGCAGATGGACCACTGGATGAGGAAGTATGGGGTGCGCATCGCTTAAGATGGCAAAAGGGCCGGCTTAGAGCAAAATAGGCCGGCCTTTTTGCTTGCGCAAGGCGCTTGACTTTCCCGCGCAAAGTGTTAATCTATGGTTAACGAGCGCCAAGGAGGGAACGACGATGTTTTGCACCAAATGCGGGAAACAGCTTGCCGATAACGCGAAATTTTGCAGCTTTTGCGGCGCGATGACCGCTGTGCCTACCGCCCAAGCGCCGCAAAACGCTTCCATAGCGCCGCCAAGCGTGCCCATGGCGCCGCAAACCGAGCCCATAGTGCCGCCAAGTGCATCCGTGGAACCCGAGCCGGTTGCGGCAAAGCGGGGGAAGCGCGTGCGGCCCGCCGTCTTGATCGCATGCGCGGCCGCCTTCGTGCTCGTGGCGGCTGCGATCGCGATTCCGCTCGTCAGCGCCGCCATCAAAAAGTCAAACTATGAAGAAGCCGTGGCCCTCATGGAGGGCGGCCAATACGAGGGGGCCATGTCTGCCTTCGCGGAGCTTGGCAGCTATGAGGACGCGGCGACCCTTTATGCCAGCTGCGAAAATTCGCTTGCCTACGACAAGGCGGCGGCGCTGATGAGCGCCGGCAGCTACGAAGAGGCGGCAGAGGCCTTTGCGTTGCTCGGGGGCTTTGAAGACGCCTCGTCCCAGGCCGAGGAATGCCTGCGGGCCAAGGCCTATGGCGACGCGACGGCTCTGCTTGCCGCCGCGGACTATGCCAAGGCTTACGAGCTCTTCCAGCCGCTGGGCGCCTATAAGGACGCCGCGGCCCTTGCGAAGAACTGCCAGAACACCCTTGGTTACCAAGAGGCGACGGCCGCGATGGACGCGGGCGATTATGGCGCGGCGCAGCGGCTTTTTGAGGGCCTGGTGGATCAGCGTGTGAAGGATAGCGAGGCGCTCTTGACCCTTTGCCGCAACATACAAAGCTATGCGGAGGCGGAAGAAGCCCTTGCCGAGGGGAAGTACTACACGGCCTTCAAGCTTTTTAGGGATTTGGGCGATTATGAGGACGCGGAGGGGCGCGCGGACCTTTGCGAGCAGGAATACCCAGGCACCGGCACGCTCTACCGCAACGAGGCCTTCAAGGGCTCTGCGGTGACGCTCAAGATCAAGACGCCTAAGGACGACCCGCGCCCCACCTTCATCAAGATCTACACGCAGCAGGGCGAGCTCGTGGCCTCTGTCTTCATTCAGGGCGGCCAGACGCCCAGCATCAAGCTCCCGGCGAATATTTACCAGATCCGCTCCGCCTATGGCGAGAGGTGGTTTGGGCCGGACGAGATGTTCGGCGACGAGGACGCGGTTTACCAGACCCTCATTTTGGAAGGCAGCGAAAACTATGCCTTTAAGAGCGGCTATATCTACACCCTGACCCTGCGCGATGCGGTGAACGGCAACGCGGGCACCAGGAATGAGGATCGAGGGGAGTTCTAGCCAAAAACCACGATTTTTGGCCTGGCCTTGCGAGGAGCTTTGCGCGTTTTTTTGGCCGGAAGGGGGATTTCGCGCAAGGCGCTAGAAGCACCGCTGCCAGGCAAGAGCTTTGCGCCCGGCTCTTTTCAGCGCGGCCCTCCCTTCAGCGGTGATGTTAAGGGAATTCGACTCCCTTCCTGTTGGCATGGCCTTGCTGGGGGAGCGGCCGACATTTTAAGGATGAAAATTAATGCTTGACAGCCCGGCCGGGCTATGATATAAGTAAGCTCACCAAGTCAATAGCAAACCATTGATGTGGAAGTCAAACCGGGGTGCGCGCCCACAGAGAGCAGGCGGTGGTGGAAGACCTGCGGAGATGCGAACCGGCAAGTGGTCCACTGAGGGCGAGGGGAAAGGGCGACCGAGTATCCAAGACGCTGGCCCGCGTTAAGGGCAAAAAATGTGATAGCATTTTTGTAAGAGCGGTCGCGCGCAAAAGCGGTTCTAGAACGGTTTTACGCGGGGCAAATAAGGTGGTACCGCAGATTTGAGAGTCTGCCCTTATCAGAGGGCGGGCTCTTTTTATTTCCAATACGCGCCTTGTTCTTCTTACAAAAGCGAATTAAAATTGGGCAAAGCCCAGGAAAGAAGGACGAAACCATGGAAAAGACCGAAAAGCGCGAGATCAAGCTGCAAGAGAAAAAGGGACTGAGCGTGGCCGACCTGCTTTTGATCGGCATTCTGCTGGCCGCCGGCGCCGTGCTGAAGCTGGTGGTTGGCCAGGTCATCAATTTTGGCATGAAGCCGAACTTCATCATCGCCATGTACTGCCTGATCATCCTCCTCATTCGCCCGAAGCTCTATCAGGCGGGGATCATCGGCCTGCTGGCCGGCGCGATTTGCCAGTTCTTCCCCGGCCAGCCCTATATCAACGTGGTGAGCGAGCTGCTCGGGGCCCTGGCGATGGCCCTGCTCATCAAGCTGCCGATGAAGATCGGCAAACTGCCGCTGCAGACCGTGATCTGCACCTTTCTGAGCACCTTGGTCAGCGGGTTCAGCTTCATCGGGGTGATGTATTTGATGTATTTCAGCGGCGCCAACATCACGCCGACGCCTCTTGCGATCTTCATGGGCATCATCTTCGGTACGGCGACGATCAACGCGGTGATCGTGCAGCTTCTCTATATCCCGCTCAAGCTGGCGCTGAAGAAATAACGTTTTTTGGGGTGTTTTTTGATGATCGAGCTTAAAAACCTTGGCTTTCGCTATTCGGGCGCAGAAAGGCACGCGCTGGACGGGATCAGCCTGACCATCGAGGACGGCGCCTTTCTCGGGCTGATCGGTTCGAGCGGCGCCGGCAAGTCCACGCTGTGCTACGCGCTCTCGGGCATCGTGCCGCACCATTACAGGGGCGATTTCTACGGGGAGCTGCTCGTCGAGGGGATGGACAGCGCGGAGCATCGCCCAGAGGAGATTGCCAGGGTTTTGGGCTGCGTCTTTCAAGACATCGACGGGCAGATGGTGGCCTCGGTGGTCGAGGATGAGATCCTGTTCGGGCTCGAAAACTTCGGCGTGCCAAGAGAAGAAATCGAGGGCCGCGTTGCGGAAGCCCTTGCGGCTGCCGGGATTTCAGAGCTTCGCTGCCGCGCGATTTCGGACTTAAGCGGCGGGCAAAAGCAGAAGGTCGCCATTGCCGCGATCACGGCGCTTCGGCCCAAAATCATCGTTTTAGACGAACCGACCGGCGAGCTCGACCCAAGGTCGAGCCGCCGTGTTTTTGAAACGCTGAAGGAGCTCAACGAACAATATGGGGTGACCATCGTCGTGGTCGAGCAGAAAATCATGCTGCTTTGCGAGTTCGCCAAGCGCCTGGCCGTGATGGAAGAGGGCAAGCTCATTCTGGAAGGGGAGGTGCGCGAGGTGCTGCAGAGCGCGGGCAGGATGGAGGCAGCTGGCGTGAACATCCCCAGGGTAACGACCTTGGCGCGCGCCTTGCGCGAAGAGGGGCTCTATGGCGGCAGGCTGCCGCTGAACCTCGAAGAAGGCGAGAAGATGATGCGGGAGGTGGGGCTTTCATGCTAGAGTTTCAGCGCGTCTGCTTTGGCTACGAAAGCGAAAGCGCCACGCTCAAGGATTTAAGCTTCACCATCAACGAAGGCGAGTTTGTGGCGCTCTTGGGTGAAAACGGCGCGGGGAAATCCACGCTCTGCCGCCTGGCGAATGGGCTGTTGAAGCCCTCGTCCGGCCGCGTTCTGGCCTTTGGGAACGACACCGGGCAGGTTAAAACCAGCCTTCTGGCGCGAGATATCGGGTTTTTGTTCCAGAATCCAGACAGGCAGATCTGCCAAAGCAGCGTGCGCGACGAGATCCTCTTTGGCCTGGAGATCGCCCTAGACGACGCCGCCGCCAGGCAGGCGCGCTGCGACGAGATGCTGCAGCTCTTTTCGCTCAGCGGCGAGCGCGACCCCTTCGGCATGAGCCGGGGCGAGCGGCAGCAGATCGCCCTGGCATCGGTTTTGGCGCGGGCGCCCAAGCTCCTCATTTTAGACGAGCCCACGACCGGGCTTGATTACCGCGAGTGCATGACCATCATGGGCATCATCGCCCAGCTGCATGCGAGGGGGACGACGATCCTGATGATCTCGCACGATATGGAGATCGTGGCCGATTTTGCGGGCCGCGCGCTGGTCATAAGCGAAGGGCGGCTGATCGGCGACGGGCCGGTGCGGCAGATCATGCGGGATGAAGGGCTGCTCGGCAGGGCTTCGCTCTTGCCCGCGCAGATTCCGGCGCTCGGGGCGCGCCTTGGCGGCCCTTACGCGGAGGCCTTCAGCGTGGAGGAGATGCTTTCGCTGATTTTAGAGCAAAAGGGGGCGGCAAGGTGAAAGGCATTCTGGATTATGTGCCGGGCAGCAGCTTTTTGCACAGGCTGAACCCGCTGGTGAAGCTCCTTTTGGCCTTTGTGCTCTGCGCCTCCTGCTTCGTGACAGGGAATCATTTTATCGTCCTTGGCGTCATCGCGCTAAACCTCGCCCTGGCGTTTTCTGCGGGGATTTTTGGCCGCGCGCTCAAAATGCTCAGCTCCTTGCTCAAATTATCAGCCCTTTTATTTCTTGTGCAGATCTTCTTCGTGCGCGAGGGGCAAATCCTTTTGCAGCTGCCGCTGGGGCTTTATATCACCGACCTTGGCCTGTCGTTTTCGCTGCTGTTCGTGCTGCGCCTGCTGGCAGCTGCGCTGCCGCTGGGGCTGATGCTCTCGGTCACGCAGACCAGCGACATCCCGAATGTCTTGGTGCGAAAGCTCGGCCTGCCCTACCAATACGCCTTCGTGCTGGGCACCGCGATTCGCTTCATCCCGCTGTTTGCGCAGGAGATGGCGGGCATCATGGAGGCGCAGACGGCGCGCGGCGTGGAGTTTGACACGAAGAACTTCTTCAAAAAGGTCGCGCTTTTGCTGCCGCTCTGCGCGCCGCTGCTAGTTTCCTCGGTGCGAAGGATCGAGGGCGGGGCGATTTCTGCGGAGCTTAGAGGTTTTTACCTTCGCGGAAGGAAGAGCGGCTATAAGGATTACCCCTTCGCCCTGCGGGATTTTGGCGCGCTTCTTGGGGGCGCTTGCGTTTTGGCGCTGGCCGTGCTATTCTAAGGCCCCTGAAGGGAGGGAAACAACATGGATAAGCAGCGGCGCAGGGAACTGCGCGGCAAGTATGATGAAATCCCCACGATGATGGGCGTGGCGCAGCTCAAAAACAGGCAAAATGGCAAGCTCTTCGTCTTTTCGAAGAACAATTTGAAGAGCAGCTACCTCACGATGAAGATGCAGCTCGACATGGGCCAGTTTCGCAACGCGGAATTGCAGGCCGATTGGAAGGCCCTCGGCGAAACCGCCTTTGAATATTCGGTGCTGGAAGAAAAGGAAGTCAAGCCCGAGATCGATCGGGATTTTGCCCTTCGGCAGATGGAAAAGGCTTGGCTTGAACGCCTTAAGCCCTACGGCGACCGAGGATACAATCGGGAAGTTAAGGAGTAAAACAGCGCCTTGGCCGGCGCCTCGGCGCAAACGGCGTTGTTTTAAGCGAGAAACCGGCCATCGCCTTGGGTTTCATGCTGAAAATACCTTGGGTGGAGGGGGTGGCGGCGCTGGCCGCCGCCCTTTCTTTCTTGCCGTAATGTCTGCCTTTTTTGCCGCTTCTCATCCAGAGGGTGCTCGCCGCTGTTGGGCCGTCTGGCAGGGCCAGCCGCCGAAGATCTCGTTTGCGTACTCGCCTGAGAGTGCCATCGTGACCTGCCCCCTGATC
>JAITTC010000128.1 GCA_031287285.1 Christensenellaceae bacterium | reverse complement strand
CCACGAAGAGGGGCAGCCCCCTCGCCGCGAAGGCGCCCTTCAGCGCCTCGCCATAGGGCGCAAGATCCGCGCAAAGAACCGCCATTTCGCTTAAGCGATAGCCCTTTTCCCTTGCAAGGCTCAGCAAAAACCCGGCGGCGCGCCCCGCCTCCGCGTAGGCGTCGTGCGCCGTGGCGATGCGCAGCCCGGCGGGCCGCCCGGCGAAGGGAAGGGCGGGCCTTGCGTAGAGCTCCCGTTCCAGGTGGGCAAGCGAGGGCTCGCCCGCAGCCCTTGGCGGCAGGTTTTGCTTGCGCCATGGAATCCCTTCCTCTAAAACGAAGCGATGCAAGCCTTCGTAGGAGCGGTTTACCGGCGAAAACAGCCTCTCGTCCCGGCCAAACTCGCCATCCATCTTGAAGCTGACGCAAAGGCCCTTGCAATGCGCCGCCAGCACGCGCAAAATGCGCACGGTGCGCGGCGGCGGCACGTCAAAGCCATCCGCAAAGGTGCAAAAGCCCTTCAGCCAGCCGCTCGCGGCCGCCTGCTCGGCAAAAAGGGCGACAGCCTCGTCGCCGTCCAGGTATTTGCCGCGAAGAAGCTCCGCATAGCCGTCTAAAATCGCCGCGATGTCATAGAGCTTTTCTTGGGTGACAGAGCCCGTCAAGCGGTCGGCCGCCAGGCGCAGCGCGGTGGAATCAACCCCGGCCGCGCGGAGTTCCTCGAGCAGCGCGGCCATCTTCGCGATGAAACCCTCGCCCCCGCGCCGAAAGACGCGCAGGCCTCCCTTTAGCTCCTCCAGCGCGCGGCGCAGCGCCATGGCCCTGCCGGATTCATCGAGCATCACGCGCGCCGAGGCGCCGCTCTCTTGGCGAAGGCGGCGGAGCAGGCTCGAGGGCGACAGAACCTCAACCTTCCAGAGCACGGGCAGCCTGCGCGTGAGCGCAAGCTCCATGCTCAGCGTCATCTGCTCCGGCACCAAGACCAGCACCCGCTCGCCAAGGCGCGCGGCCTCCTCTATTTTGCCGAGCAGCAGGGCGGTTTTTCCGCTGCCCGCCCTGCCGCAGAGATATTCAACCATCCTTACTCTTCACAACCTTCAAAAACCCTTTTGCGGATCGAGAGATCATCGGCCTCCATGTGCATATGCGGCGCTCCCTCATCAAAATAGGGCTCGCCGTAGGTCCAAAAGCCGTATTTTTCATAAAAAGGCACCTTGTCGGCCTGGGCGCCGAGCCTGAAATGCTTCGCCCCCGCGCGCAGGGCCTTATCGAGCACCATGCGCATGAGCAGGTCGCCCAGATGCTTCCCCCGCTTTTCCTTCAAAACGCAAACCCTGCCGATGTGCCAATAGCCATCCTCGTCGATGAACAGTCTGGCCGTTCCGGCAGCCTGGCCGTCTTCGTCGATTAAAAGCGCGTGCGCCGCGCGCAGGTCGGTTTCGTCCCGCTCGATTTCTGCCGCAAAGCCCTGTTCGCGCACGAAAACCTCCTCGCGCACGGCGTAGGCTTCGCTTAAATCCCCGCTCCCGCTCAGCCACTTGGCGTAAATCATTGGCCTTCTTCCTTTCTGCGCGCCCTTTGGCATCGCCTCGATGTTAATTTCATCTTCGGGGGTAAAAACTCCTGCATAATGCATTGTGCTTTTTGGCAGGATAGGGTAGAATAGCGGAGGAATCGACAAAACGCGAAGGAAACGAGGTGCCACTCATGGAAGACGAACGCGATATCGTCGTGTTTACCGATGAAGAGGGAAATGACTTGGAACTCGAAGTTCTGGACTATATCTTCTATAACGGCGAAGAATACGCCGTTCTGGCCGCGGTCGAAGAGGAGGAGCATGAGCATCACCATCACGACCATGACCATGCCGCCCACGAGCACGACCATGCGCACGAGCACGGCCATCATCACCACGATCATGCGCACGATGAAGAGGAGCAGGAGCTCTACCTGATGAAGGTCGTTCAGCTTGAAGACGACATGGAAGAGTTCGTCCCGATCGAAGACGATGCGCTGATGGACGCGCTGATCGAGATCGTGCAAAACAACTTCGCCGCAGAATACGAGGAAGGCGAAGAGGATGAGGAAGACGAAAAGGGCGGGGAAGACGAGGAAAACGGAATCGAAGAATAAGCGAAAAAATGAGCTTTGCGGCCCTTTTTGAGCACCCTCGCCACCCGGCGGGGGTGTTTTTGCGTACCTTTTCAGCATAACCGCTGGATTGCTTCGCCACTTGTCTTCGTCATTGCGAACGGCAGTGAAGCAATCCAGCGCCATTCCCCGCTGATGAAGCCTGCTTTTTTGCATGCCTTTTCAGTATACCAGCTGGATTGCCGCGTCGCTTCGCTCCTCGCAATGACGAAGAGAAGACAGCCTCGCCCTCTTCGTCATTGCGAGTGGTAATGAAACAATCCAGCGTCCTTCCCCGCTGATGAAGCATGCTTTTTGCAGCCCTTTTTAGCGCACTTCCTCTTTGATGAAGCATGCTCTTTTTGCATAACGGCTGGATTGCTTCGTCGCTTCGCTCCTCGCAATGACGAAGAAGGCCACTTGCGGCCCGTCGTTCTAACAATTAGTCAGCTGCGTAGCCGTTTTGTCCTCTCGATTGCCATATCGCGGCGTCCTTCGCAGTGACGCAGCCCATCGCCTCTTCCGTCATTGCGAACGGCAGTGAAGCAATCCAGCGTCCTTCTTCGCTGATGAAGCCTGCTTTTTTGCAGGTCTCTCAGCGTAATCGCTGGATTGCTTCGTCGCTTACGCTCCTCGCAATGACGAAGAGAAGGCAGCCTCGCCCTTTTCGTCATTGTGATTGCCGTGCCGCTTACGCTCCTCGCGATTTCTGCGCTACGGCACCCTTTGCAGTGACGCTGCCCATCGCTTCTTCCGTCATTGCGAGTGGTAACGAAGCAATCCAGCGTACTTCCTCGTTGATGAAGCATGCTCTTTTGCAGTCCTTTTCAGCGTAACCGCTGGATTGCTTCGTCGCTTACGCTTCTCGCAATGACGAAGAATCCCCCGCTCCTCGCGATTTCTGCGCTATGGTGCCCTTCGCAGTGACGCAGCCCATCGCCTCTTCGTCATTGCGATTGCCGCGCCGCTTGGGGCCTCTCGCGCACAAAGAAAAGCTGCCAGCTGCGCGTTAATTCCCTTCGCGGCCCCAAAAGGAGCCCACTTCGATGCTCGGCCGGCTTCGTTTTGCCCTGCTCCAACCCGCTCGGGCGCACGCGGCGAAGGCCGAGGGGCCGCTACCAGGCATCGCCCTGCCCGGCCTTGCGCGCCGCTCGGTAGCTTTCGCCCGCCGATTTTGGCACGCGCAGGCTTTCGGCCAGGCCTGCTCGGCAGACTGCGAGCTCCACGAAGCCCTTTTGCTTGACGGGATGCCTGCGAATCCGCGCGGCAGGCAGGTTAAGCTCCCCCTTGGCGAGGGCGATGAAGCCGAACTTCTCGTCCTCATAGGGGAGGCTGCCGCCCTTCATCCGCCGGTGCAGGGCGCTGCGCTCGGCCCGCGCCGCGAAGGCGCACCAGTCGTTTTGAAGCGGGCAGCTCTCGGCGCCGAGGGGGCAGGGCGCGAGCAGGCCGCAGCCCTCCAAGAGAGCGATCTCCTTCCAGCGCATCAGCCGCGCGTAGCCTTCCGGCGTGCCGGGTTCCACAATTAACAGCAGTTT
>JAITTC010000054.1 GCA_031287285.1 Christensenellaceae bacterium | reverse complement strand
GCGAGCTCGACGGCCCCGATGAGCCCAGAATCGACCCGGGCGAGCCGGCGGAAGCCGCCTGGGTTCCATCGGGCCGACCTGCCCCTGGGGCAAAGCCTTCTTTCCCTCACCCAAACGATGATTCACGCCTTCGCAGAAAGCAAGCTGCCCTAAGCCCTTTTTGCGCCTGTTTAAAGAAGCCCAGCCAGCCCTGGCCCTTTTCGGATACGCTGCTTTTCGGCCTGGTCCGCGAGCTCGACGGCCCCGATGAGCCCAGCATCGACCCGGGCGAACTGGCGGAAGCCACCTGGTTTCATCGGGCCGAGGTACCCCTTGGGCAAAGCCTCCTTTCTCTCACCCAAACGATGATTCACGCTTTCGCAGAAAGCAAACTGCCCTAAGCACTTTTTGCGCCTGCTAAAGAAGGCAGCCAGCCCTGGCCCTTTGGGGATTATGCTGCTTTTCGGCCTGGTCTGCGAGCTCGACGGCCCCGATGAGCCCAGAATCGACCCGGACGAGCTGGCGGAAGCCGCCTGGGTTCCATCGGGCCGGCCTGCCCCTGGGGCAAAGCCTCCTTTCCCTCACCCAAACGATGATTCACGCCTTCGCAGAAAGCAAGCTGCCCTAAGCCCCTCTTGGCTCCCCACTCGGGCGCGAAAAACGCGCCCTTTTTACGCCTTCATTTGGAAGAGGGCATTCCGCAAACGGCGCCCCTCTTAGCTTCCCCTATAGCTCCGCCTCATAGCTCGCCTGAATCTCCCCGGCCTTTTCGGGGTACAGCTTCATGAGCGCAGCCGCGAGGGCCAGCTCGATCTGCCGAGCGGTTTGGTCGTATTCCCTCTCATCGCCGCCAAAGGGGTCCGCAATATCCTCCTCGCGCCCGGTCGCAAAGCCCAAAAGCCCATAAACCTTGCCCTTCGCGGAATCGCCGAGCATCGCCTTCACCGCCCTTGCATGGCTTTCTTCCATGCAAAGGATCAGATCAGCGCCATGGGCCAGCTCCCGCGTCAGCCCTTGGGAATAATGGTGATATAGGTCGATCCCGCGCCTTTGCATGGCCGAAATCGCCCCAAACGAGGCGGCCGTGCCCTCCCGCGCGTAGAGCCCTGCCGATAGCGCCTCCATCTCGTCGATTTGAAGCCTTCGCGCCGTTTTGCGCAGCAGTACCTCCGCCATCGGGCTTCTGCAGGTGTTGCCCGTGCAAACGAAAAGAATTCGCAATCCGATTCCCCCCTTCTTCGCTTCAAGCGTCGATGGTCCGAAAGCCGGCGGCCCGCAGCGCGCGGTTCATCAGCGCAAGGCCCAGGCCTTCCTCGGCCACGCCCTGCAGGATCACCCTCGAAAAGCCCTCTTCATCGGCCCCTCGCAGCGCCGCGAAGAGGGCCTTTGCCATCTGCCTCTCGTCCGCGCCAAGCCCGCGGCAGCTTCTGGGCAGCAGGCGCCGCATCAGCGCGTCCGCGCAAAGGATCACGGCGTTTTCCGCGCCGTCATACTCGTCTTTAAGCTTTTGAACCAGCCCTTCCCCCTCCCCGCGCACCAGAATAACCTCGGCCCTCGGGGCATAGTGGCGGTGCAGGAGCCCAGGGGAAGGCGCTCGCTCCCCGGCTGCCAGCGGCTGCATCACGCCGCGCCCCAGCCGAGGCGTTTTGCCCAAAACAGCCCCCAATTCCTCTAAGGTGATCAGGCCCGGCCTTAGCAGGGTCGGCTCCTCGCAGCTCAGGTCGAGCACCGTGGACTCCAGGCCGATCTCGCAGGCGCCGCCGTCTAAGATCAAGGGGATTTTGCCGTTTAGGTCCTCAAAAACGTGCTCCGCCCTGGTGGGGCTTGGCCTGCCCGACGCGTTCGCGCTGGGCGCCGCGATGGGAAGGCCGGCCGCGCGGAGCAGCGCCTGCGCGCCTTCGTGCGCGGGGGAGCGCAGCGCCACGGTTGAAAGCCCGGCGCTTACGGCAGTCGGTATTTTAGGCCCCTTGGGCAGCACAAGCGTGAGCGGCCCCGGCCAAAAGGCCTCTATTAAGCCCTGCGCGCTGCCCGGCAGGGCCAAAACCAGCCCGGCGGGCAGCTCGCCCTTTGGCAGGTGCACGATCAGCGGATTATCTTGCGGCCTGCCCTTGGCCCGGAAGATGCCGCGCACGGCCTCCTCATCCAGGGCGTTGGCGCCAAGGCCGTAGACGGTTTCGGTCGGGAAGGCCACGAGCCCGCCGGCCCGCAAAATCCCCGCTGCCTCTTCAATCGACGGCCCATCCAAGGGGCAAATCCTCGTTTCCATCCCGCGTGCCATGCGCTCAGGCCTTTTCCATGGGCGCAAAGCGCAGATCGAATTCCTTGATGCCAAGGCCCGGGAAGGCCACGTGCGCCACGTCGCCCTGCATCTTCACCACCATGCCCTGCCCGTAGCGCCGGTGCCGTACGGCGTCACCCACGGCAAAGCTCGCGCTCGCCGCCATGTTGGCAGTCTCCGGCTTTCGAAGCGTCGGGGTGTCGCCCGCGCGCGGAAGCTCGCGCCGCTCTCTTTTTTCCCTTTCTTCGCCCCTCGTGCGGAATCGCTGCATCTCGCTCGGCCATGGCGTGCTGCGGTCGTCTTTTTCGACCAGGGTTTCCGGCAGTTCGTCGAGAAAGCGCGAGGGCCGGTTGTGCTGCGGCGCGCCATAGAGCATCCGCCGCGTGGCGTTGGTGAAAAAGAGCCTTTCCTTCGCCCGGGTGATGGCCACATAGCAGAGCCTCCGCTCCTCCTCGAGCTTTTCCTCGTCGAAGATCGCCCTCGTGCCGGGGAAGAGCCCCTCCTCCATGCCGGTGACGAAGACCGCGCCGAACTCAAGCCCCTTGGCGGAGTGCATGGTCATCAGCGTCACGCTGCCCGTGCCCTCGCGGAGGCCGTCCACGTCAGCAACCAGGGCAGCCTCCTCTAAAAACCCCTCGATCGTCGGCGTTTCGGCCATTCTTTCGTATTCCGCCACCGCACCCAGGAGCTCGCCGATGTTCTCGTAGCGCGCCCTTGACTCCTCATCGTCCTTGTTGTATTGCTCGCGGATGCCGGTGAGCTCCAGGAGCTTGGCGACGAAGTCCGCGGGGCCGA
>JAITTC010000170.1 GCA_031287285.1 Christensenellaceae bacterium | reverse complement strand
TAGGCGCGCACGACGTAGGCTTCGTTGTTGGTCGGCGAGAGGATCGAGCCCGAGGTCGGCAGCGGCTGCAGAAGGGGCAGGATATAGAAGTAGGTATCGAACTGCTCGATGCCGCGCTCCTGCTTGAATTCCGCGTTCCGGAAGGAAGCCCACTGCTCGTCGGTCTTCGTCAGCTTGCCATCCGCGTCGTAGGACCAATCCTCGCCCTCAACGCCCCAGTGGATGATGATCTGCGCTTCTTCGGTCGCGATATCATCGAGGAACTGGGCTACGCGGTCGGGATCCTTCGCGGAAGTGGTGATGGCCAGGCCGGAACCGCCGCCGAAGTTGCGCGGGCCGCGGTAGCGCTCGGTCGTTACGCCGGGCAGCACCACCGGGAAGGCCACCAGGTTGCGCTCGGGGGTGGTGGCGACCAGCGCGTCGATGCCGTTCTGGATCATGGAGCGCTGATCGTAAAGGCCGGCGATGCGGCCGGAGCCGAGCTTAGCCAGGTACTGGTCGTTGGTCTGCATGAACATCTCGGGATCCGCGACGCCCGCATTCCACATGTGGTTGAGCATCTTCACGAAGGTCTTCTGGAAGTCGGAGTCCATGATGATCTTGGCCTCGAGGCTTTCCGGATCGATGACCGTCAGGCCGTCGTTCTGGTAGCCCATCAGGAAGCGCGAGCCGCCGTATTGAAGCGCCGAGGCGCGCCAAGCTTCGGAAGGCTCGGAAATGCCGATGGTGGGCTGATCGTTAAAGGTCGGGTTCGCGGCGACGTAGTCGATGATCAGCTGTTGCCAGACCTCAAAGTCCGTCACCATCGGGTAATCGTTCTGCTTGAGCAGATCCATGTTGAGATAGTAGCCCGCGGAAGGATAAACCGCGTTTTCGCTGGGCTGTGCGCCGAGCCAATAGATGTGGCCGTCCGCCTGCGTCATCAGCTTGCGGTTAACCTCGTTGTAGGCGCGGCCCAGGTTCTCATACTTATCAAGGTATTCATCCAGGGGCACGAAGGCGCCCGCGCCGTAGTAGTCGCCGGAAGCGTCGCCGGTGTTGACGAGATCCGGGTACTGGCCCGAGGCGATCAGCAAAGAGGCCTTCTGGCGCACGTCGGAGCCGACGAGGAACTCGATGCTCAGATCGACGTTCGTAAGCTCGGCCAGGGCCTTGCCCACCGGCGTGTCGTGCCAAAGATCGATGGTCGTCCTGGCGGAGCCGGAATGCAGGAAGGTGATCGTGGCGGGGGTGCGCTCGGCACTCGGCTCGCCGCCCTCAGCGGGGGTGCTTCCTGCATCCGCGCCATCCGTGGCGGCGGGGGCGTTCGTTTCGGGGGCGGCAGAGGGCTGGGTGCAGCCCGCAAGGGCCAAAGCGGCCATCGCCACCACAAGAAGCAAAGCAAGGACTTTCTTCATGGTTTAGGTTTCCTCCTTCGGTGTTTTCACATCCGTGCTGTGAGCCCTGCGCTGAATACAGCGAAATTTCTCGTTCTGATTCGCCGGCGCACGGTCACTTCAACCATTCTACATAAGGCGGACAGAAATGCAAGGCGATTTTGTGCGCTTTCCACAAAGTTCGACTAAAAACACAACGGAGTTAAACAACGTTAAAACGGCAAAAAAATCATATAAAGCATAAAAAGATGCTGTTGCGTTTATAGAATAAGGCTGTAAAAAGCAAAATATTAGAGTTTTAGCGAAGAGCTGAAGAAAAGCGCCGGCAGTGCCGGCGCTTCGGATGGGCCCTTCAGACCTTATTGCTTTTCGGCGAAGTACTTGTTGAGATCGACGACCAGCGCGTCCGCGTCGATGCCGTGAACGTCAGCGGCAAGGCCGATGGACTCTGCAGAGGCGTGCGGGCAATAGAGGCAATGCATTCCGTAGTTCATGAAGACCGGAGCGGACTCGGGATCCTCGCGGATGACGGAAGCGATGGTCATTTCCTTCGTTACCTGGAACATGATAGACCCCCCTTAGAAACTTAGGATGACCTTATCATACCCCATCTGCGGCCTGTGGGCAAGCGCTTTGCGCTCAATTCCTATGTAAAAAATCGGATATGATGCGAGGCGGGCTTTTAAAAGGCAAAGAAACGCCTCAAAATCCCTGATCGCGGCTTGACGGCGCGGGGAAGCGTAGCCCATAATAAGAGGAAATGCCGCGTTTGAAAGAGGGTTTTCCCTGTGGACGCTTTGCTTTGGACCGCCATTACCCTGCTCCTTGCCTTCTCGGTTGGTTTTTTGGGCTTTAAGGCCAAGATTCCGGCGGGCGCGATGGTCTTTGCCATGGCCGCCGTGGCGGCGATGAACATCCTCAGCGGCAGGGCCTTTCTGCCGGAGTTCACCAGGCCGGTTTTGCAGGGCCTTGGCGGCACGATGATCGGGCACGCCATCACCAAGGCCGATCTTCGAACCTTCCGCCGTTTATGGGGCCCCGCCCTTCTCTTAATCGCCGGGATGATCGTGCTCAACGTGGGCGTTGCGCTGCTGGTGCACCTTTGCAGCGCGATCGATATCCCCACGGCCTTCTTCGCCTGCTCACCCGGCGGCCTTTCCGACATGGCCCTCATCGCGGACGAGCTCGGCGCCAATTCCGGGCAGGTTTCGGTGCTGCAGCTCTTCCGGCTGGTGGGTATCTGCCTGGTCTACCCGGTGAGTTTCCGCTTTTTGGGGCAAAAATGGCCGCATCTCATGCCTGGCGGCGCGGGGGCCTCTTCCCCCGGCGCGGCCGCCGCAAAACCCGAAGCCCCGAAGCGCGATTTTGGCCTCTGGCGCTTTCCGCTGACACTGCTCTGCGCGGCCGCCGCCGGCTTTTTGCTTAATCTTTTTTCGATGCCCGCGGCCTTCATGGTGGGCGGCGTTATCGGCAGCTGCGCCTTTAATTTATATACGGGCGGCGGCGCGCTCTTCCCCGCCGCTCTTCGCCCGTTTACGCAGGCTGCCTCCGGCGGCCTCATCGGCGTTCGCCTTACGATGGCCTCGGTGCTCGCGCTGCCGGAGCTCATCGTGCCCATCCTCCTCATGTTCGCGACCATGCTCGTCTTCACCCTCTGCTTTGGCACGCTCATGCGCCGCATCTCGGGCTCTGACCTGCTCACGGGCTTCATGGCGGTCACGCCGGGCGGCGTGCAGGAGATGTCGATCATCGCGCAGGATCTTGGCTGCAACACCGCCCAGGTCGTGAGCATGCACACCCTGCGCGTGATCGTGGTCATCTGCCTGTTCCCCGTGATGCTCCGATGGCTGATCGGCCTCTTTGCCTGATTTATAACAAAAGAGAGGGGCAAAGAGATTGCCGCCGCGCGGCTTGCGGCGGCCTCGCGCGCTCATTTTTGGAACGGCGTTTTCGAGCGGGCCTCAAGCCGTTCTCATCGCGCGACTTGCGGTGGTCGCGCGCACCCTTTTTTGGAACGGCGCTTTCGGAGCGAGCCCCCAAGCCGCTCTCGTCGCCTGGTGCGCAGGCACCGCTGCTTCGCGCGCTTTTTTTGGAATGGCGTTTTCGAGCGAGCCCCCAAGCCGCTCTTGCCGCCCGGAGCGCAGGCGCCACAGCTCAGCAGCGCGCGGAAGCGGCGAGGTCCCGCTTCAAAAGAGCCAATCGTGGTCACCTGCCTGTTCCCCGTGATGCTTCGGTGGCTGACCGACCTCTTTGCCTGATTTATAACGAGAGAAAGGGGCAAAGAGATTGCCGCCGCGCGCGCTCATTTTTGGAATGGCGTTTTCGAGCGAGCCCCTAAGCCGCTCTCGCCGACCGGAGCGCGGGCGCCGCAGCCCAAAGCGCGGAGCAGCGCGCGGAAGCGGCGAGGTCCCGCCTCAAAAGAGCCAATCGCGGGCACCTGCTTGTTCCTGCGATGCTTCGGTGGCTGATCGACCTCTTTGCCTGATTTAAACGAGGGAAAGGGGCAAGGGGATTGCCGCCGCGCGTTCTCTTTTTTGGAACGGGGTTTTTGAGCGGCCTCAAGCCGCACTCGCGGCCCGGAGCGCGGGCGCCGCAGCCCAACAGCGCGCGGAAGCGGCGAAATCCCGCTTCAAAAGAGCCAACCGGGGGCTTCACCGCCCCCCTTGGGCCAGAAAATCTTCGCATCTTTCGCTTTTTGGCTTGAGAAATGCGCGGAGCTATGCTATAGTAAGCGGCAGATGCAATTTTGGGAGGGTTTTTCGATGAGTGTAGCCTTAATCGTTGTGGGCATCGTGCTGGCGGTGGATTCGCTGGCCTTAACCATATTGGTGTTGATGCAGCAGGGCCGCGCGGCCGGGCTTTCGGGCGCGATCGCGGGCGGAGCCGAAACCTTCTTTGGCAAGAAGAAGGCGCAGAGCTACGAGGGCAGACTGCTCCTCCTCACCAAGGTCACGGCGAGCGTCTTCATCGTGCTGGCGATCGCCATGCTGATTTTGCAGAAGTTCGCATAAGAGCGAAAAAAGGCGAGAGCATAAAAGAGTATTTGAGCAAAGGCCTGCCCAGAAAATCGGGCAGGCCTTTTAAGTGGGGTTTTGCGTTGATGAAAGAGCAAACGGGCAAAAAAGGGCGCGAAAATGCAGACGGCGCGCCCGTGAAGGGCAGGCTGCGCGGTAGCCGGCGCGATTTTGGCTTCTTCGCCCCGGAGGGGGGCGGCAGGGAGCTCCGCGTGCCCGGCGAAAACCTGGGCGGCGCGATGCATGGGGATCTCGTCCTAGCCAAAGCGCTGCCAAACGGCCAGGCAAGGGTGCTTTCGGTCACCCAGCGCGCGAACGAGAGCCTTGTGGGCGTCGCTTATCGCAAGGGCGAAAGGCTTTTTGTGATGCCAGACGATCCCCGCCTGAGCGGCCCTCTGCTCGTCGTGGGCGGTGAGGCGAAGGAGGGCGAGAAGGTGCTCGCCCGCGTGACCGCCTTCCCGGATGAGCGCGGCGAGGGCCTTTGCGGCGAGATCGCCGAGAGCTTGGGCAAATCGGGCGACACGAGGGCCGAAATCCTCTCGATTCAGCGGAGCTACCATCTGAGGGCTGAATTTCCGGCGGAAGCGATCGAGGCGGCGGGGAAGATCCGCCAAAGCCTTAGGCCCGGCGAGCTCGCCGGGCGGGAGGATCTGCGCCAAAAAACCATCGTCACCATCGACGGGGCGGACGCCCGCGACTTCGATGACGCGATCTCCATCGAAAAGGCCCGGAACGGCTGGCGGCTCGGCGTGCACATCGCGGATGTGAGCCATTATGTGAAAAAGGGCGGCGCGCTCGACCAAGAGGCCCTTCTTCGGGGCACTTCGGCTTACTTCCCGGGCGAGGTGCTGCCCATGCTGCCCGAGGCGCTCTCAAACGGCATCTGCTCGCTCAACCCAGGGGTAGACAGGCTTGCCCTGAGCTGCGAGATGGAGATCGACGGTGGCGGCGAGGTTACGGGCTACCGCATCTTCCCCTCGCTGATTCACTCCAAGGCAAGGCTGATCTACGAGGACGTGAGCCGCGCGCTGGATGGCGGCGAAACCGCGCCAATGATTCGGTCCTTGATGAAGGACCTTCGCCTGATGCGCGAGCTTTACGAGGTTTTAAGGCAAAAAAGAGAGAGGCGCGGCGCGCTCGATCTCGATTTGGCCGAGAGCGAGATCGTCCTTGGCGAAGACGGCGGCGCCGCGGCCATCCGGGTGAGCGAGCGCGGCGTGGCGAATCGCCTCATCGAGGAATTCATGCTCGCGGCCAACGAAACCGTGGCTGCCCACGCGCGAAAAAACGGCCTGCCCTTCCTCTACCGCGTGCATGGCGAGCCGGACGCTGAAAAACTTCGCGCTTTTGCCTTTTTTGCCGAAAGCCTTGGCTACCCCCTGCACGAAACCACGCCAAAAGCCCTGCAGGCGCTGCTGAAGCGCTGCGAGGGCAAGCCCGAAAGCGCGCCGATTGCGCAGGTTTTGCTGCGCTCGCTTCAAAAGGCCAAGTACGACCCGCGCCCCCTGGGGCACTATGGCCTGGCCGCCCAGGATTACTGCCACTTTACCTCGCCGATTCGCCGCTACCCGGATCTCTTCGTGCATCGCGCGCTGAAGGCCGAGATTCAGGGCAAAAAGGCAGCCCTTTCTAAGTCGCGCGGCGAAGCGCTGGCCGAAAGCTGCTCGGCGGCCGAGCGCCGCGCCATGGAGGCCGAGCGCGCGGCGGACGATTACTATAAATGCCTCTACATGCGCAGGCATATCGGCGAGCGCTTCGCCGGGCTCATCACCGGCGTTACGAACTTTGGTCTGTTCATCACGCTCGAAGGCGGCGTGGAGGGTTTGCTGCGCTTGCAGTCGATGCGAGACGATTACTACCTCCATGACGAGCGGCGCCACTGCCTGATTGGCGAGAGAACGCGGCGAATTTACCGCCTTGGCGACCCGATCGCGGTCAGCGTGGCCGGCGTAGACATGGCTTCGCGCCGGGTGGAATTGCGGCCGGTTCAAGATGAAGAGAACAGACTGAAGTCCAAATCCCAGCCGCCTAAGCCCAACAAAAAGAAGGGCAAGCCAGGGCCCAAGGGCAAGCGCGGCGCTCACCCTGCAGAGCGGCGCCGCAGAAAGAAGAAATAGGGGATGCGGCGGCCGCGCTCCTCGCAATGACGAAGAGCATTATCCCTTCCGTCATTGCGAACGGCAGTGAAGCAATCCAGCGTACTTCCTCTTTGATGGAGTATGCTTTTTGCAAGGCTTTTGACGTAAGCGCTGGATTGCTTCGTCGCTGCGCTCCTCGCAATGACGAAGAAGGCCCCAATGCACCCATGGCCTTCCTTCCTGGTGCGATTGCTGCGTTGCTGCGCTCCTGGCAATGACGAAGAAAGCCCCAACGCGCCCGCTGCCTTCCCTATCTGGTGCGATGGCTTCGCCGATCCCGCTTCTTGCGGGGGAGGGAAGGGGTCGCCCAGGCAATTTGGCGGCCCGCCCATGCGGCAAACCGCGCCCAAAGCCGTGCTTGGGCGTGGTTTGCCGCATGGGGTTGGGAGCCGGCGAAGCCTTTACTCCTCCGGGAGGCCGGCCTCCCCTAGATAGGCGATAAGCGCTTCAAAGTAGGGCACGCGCTCGGGGGGCAGAAAGCTGCCGTCCGCGATCATCGCGCGGATTTCATCCATGCCGGCCAGCCTGGCGTCGCAGGTTTCGCCCTTTTGCAGCGTCAGGCCCTCGAGCGCCACCGCGCGAGAAAAAAGCCAGACATCAAAAATCACGCTCTCGACGCGATAGCGGCAGTAAAGCCGCCCTTCTTTTGGGAGGAGCGCAAGGCCGGTTTCCTCCCACGTCTCGCGCAAGGCTGCCTGCAGGCTGCCTTCGCCGGCCAGGGCGGAGCCGCC
>JAITTC010000264.1 GCA_031287285.1 Christensenellaceae bacterium | reverse complement strand
AGGGCGAGGACGAAAATGTGGAGGCGGAGCGCGCGGCGCTTGCCCTGGCGGCCGGCCATTACGCGGCCATGGGCCTTGAGGGCCTCTTCATTCGCGCCGAAGGCCGGGTTTTGGCCTTCGCCATCGGCTGCCTTGGCGCAGGCGATTGCTTCGATGTGGTCTTTGAAAAGGCCTATGGCGAGGTTCAGGGCGCCTTCGCCATCATCAACCGCGAATTCGCGAGGTTGATCCGCCAAAGGCACCCCGAGGTTGTTTTCGTCAACCGAGAGGACGATATGGGCCTGGAGGGCCTGCGCAAGGCCAAGGAATCCTATCACCCAACCCTTGAAGAGAAGTATTGCGCCACCCTTTCCCTTCGCTAAAGGAGGCTTTTTCATGATCGTCATCCGCCCCTCGGTTCCCGGCGAAGAAGCGCGCCAGCGCGAGCTTTGGAAGATCTGCTTTCACGACGAAGACGAGTACATTTCCCTGTATTATGGCAGCTGCTACCGCCCGGAGGAGGTTCTCGTCCTCCTGGAAGACGATGTGATCCGCTCGATGGTGATCTGCCTGCCCGTATCCGTCTTAACCCCAGACGGCAAGCGCCACAGGGCCGCGTATTTTTACGCCCTGGCCACGGATCCGATCTCGCGCGGCAAGGGTTACGCCAAGCAGCTGCTCGCCTTCGCCTACGATCATCTCGCTTCCCTTGGTCACGAGCTTGGGCTTACGGTTCCCGCGATGCCCAGCCTCTTCGCCTTCTTCCAAAGCGCCGGGCTTTCACCCCGCTTTTATTTTGACGAAAAGCGCTTCACGGCGGATGGCGCGCCCGGCGAAGCCCTGGTTCGGCCCGTGGGGCACGAGGAATACGCCAGCTTTCGCGATGGCTTCCTCGCCGGCAGCTTTTCGGTTCTTTACCCTGAAGACCAGATCCTGTGGCAAAAAAGGGCTTCAAAACTCGCGGACTCCGACCTTTACGCCATCGAATCGAGCGATTTTCGGGCCTTCGCGGCGGCGGAGCTCGGCGAAGACGGCCTGCCCCTCTTAAAGGAATTCCTCTGCCCGCCGGCCTTCCAAAAGGCGGCGGCGGCGGCCTTGCTGAAGAGCCTGAAAAAGCGGAGCCTGCTGGCGCGGCTTCCCATTTTGGGCGCGGAATTGCCGCCCGATGCCCATCGCTTCGGCTCCATCCGCTGGTATGACAGCGCGCTGGAGCAGGCCTATGGCGGCCTGCCCTTCGGCTACCTCGGTCTGGCTTTTGATTAGGGCAGGGGATTTGCGATCAAGGCCTGCAAAAGCCTTTAAAGAAGGGCTGCGCGAAGGTTTTCTTGCGGTGCTGGCGGGCGGCGGGAAAGCCTGCCAAGAGATTAAAAGCAAGATCAACGCGCTTCATAAAAGAGCAAGTGCCGCCCCATATCTAGGGCCGCATTCCGGCGCTCGCGCCTAAATGCGGAAATAAACCGCGGTTTTGCTTGACTAGGGGTGCAAAGTGGGTATACTGTGCTTGTAAGAGAGATTCCGCCCGGCGACTGACGGAAGACCTGGGCCTAACCAGGGGGGAGCCGGAAAGGGCACGAAAAGCGGAAAAATGCCGTCCGTCTGGGCAATCCTTGGCCGATGAGGCCTTATGAGGGGTTGCCTTTTTGCATCCCTGCAGGGCACGGAGGAGGCGTAAGCGCATGAAAGAAGCTTGGCGAGGGTTCCGGGCGGGGGCCTGGCAAACGAAGATCGACTTGCGGGATTTCATCCAAAAGAACCACATCCCCTATGAGGGCGACGAGGCCTTTTTGGCCGGGCCGACCGAGCGAACCAAGCGGCTGATGGGCCATGCCAAAAGCCTTCTTCGCCGCGAGGCCCAGGCCGGCGGCGTGTTGGACATCGACGTTTCCACGGTTTCGTCGCTGACCCATTACAGGCCTGGGTATATCGACAAGGCGGAGGAGCTGATCGTCGGCCTGCAGACCGACCAGCCCTTGCGCAGAGGCGTGCACCCCTTTGGCGGAGTGCGCATGGTACGCGCCGCGGTGGAAGCCTACGGCTACAAGCTCAGCGATCAGATCGAGGATGAGTTTCGCTTCAGAACAACCCATAACGACGGCGTCTTTCGCGCCTATACCGACGAAATGCGGGCGGCGCGGCGCATCGGTGTGATCACCGGCCTGCCGGACGCCTACGGGCGGGGGCGAATCATCGGCGATTATCGCAGGGTCGCGCTCTATGGCGTTGAGAGACTGATCGAAGAGAAGAAGCGCGATAAGGCGGCGCTTGGGGAAGGCGAAATGAATGCAGAAGGCATTCGCCTGAGCGAGGAGCTCTTCCAGCAGATCGCCTTCTTGGGGCGCCTGAAGGAGATGGCCGCGCTGTATGGTTTTGACATCAGCGGGCCCGCGCAGAATGCGCGCGAGGCCGTGCAGTGGCTGTATTTTGCCTATTTAGGCGCGATCAAGGAGCAAAACGGCGCCGCGATGTCTCTTGGACGGGTGAGCAGCTTCCTCGATATCTACATCGAGCGCGACATGGCGGAGGGCAGCCTGGACGAGAGCTGCGCGCAGGAGCTTTTTGACGATTTCGTCATCAAATTAAGGCTCGCGCGCATCCTGCGCACGCCGGAATACAACGAGCTCTTCGGCGGCGACCCGATGTGGATCACCGAGGCGATCGGCGGCATGGCGGAGGATGGCAGCACGCTGGTCAGCAAAAGCTCCTACCGCGTCTTGAATACGCTGTACACCCTGGGCCCTGCGCCGGAGCCGAATTTAACGGTGCTTTGGTCCAAGGCGCTGCCCGAGGGCTTCAAGCGCTTCTGCGCCAAGGTTTCGATCGATACCGACTCGATTCAATACGAGAGCGACGACCTCATGCGCCCGATTTATGGGGACGACTACTCCATCGCCTGCTGCGTTTCCGCCATGGAAACCGGCAAGAGAATGCAGTTCTTCGGCGCGCGCTGCAACCTGCCCAAGCTTCTTCTTTTGGCCATCAACGGCGGGTATGACAGTTACGCCAAGGAGCGGATCGGCCCGCAAATGGGCCCGCTAAAGGGCGAAAGGCTGCGCTATGACGAGGTCATGGAG
>JAITTC010000253.1 GCA_031287285.1 Christensenellaceae bacterium | reverse complement strand
AAACTGTCGCGGCCATCGCTGGCCGCGTGGATTGAAATTTCCGCGTTGCCGCATGGGGTAAGACCGCTGAAATGTCGCGGCCATCGCTGGCCGCGTGGATTGAAATAGCACCCGCGAGACACCGCCTACCATGGTCACCCGTCGCGGCCATCGCTGGCCGCGTGGATTGAAATTCCTTTCGGATGCGGCGGCGCGCGCAGCGTCCGTGTCGCGGCCATCGCTGGCCGCGTGGATTGAAATGCGCCCTCTGGGTTTTTGCTGGTCTTGGGAATGACCGTTGCGGCCATCGCTGGCTGCGTAGATTGAAACGTGCTCGTCTTTGGGTGGCACATCTATGACCTTGGTCGCGGCCAGTGCGACCGGAGCAGCAGAGCTTTGAGGTGTCGGTGGATTGAAACAACCAGATTATCCTGAAAGTGTTCTTGTGAATATGGAATTGCTTCCACTTATGCTAAATTTCTTCGCCCGGCATGCCTCGCAAGGGTAAAGAGCCTTCATTGGAGTTGATTCTTAAGTGATGGAGAATGCGTCACCAAACCTTGCGAAGCGTTAAGGGCCACCGCTTAATTATAGGCATCCACAGCATGATTCCCGACCCAAACCGGCAGAAAACCCGCCTTCAACGCCGTTCGGGTCGAAGCGAGGTTTGCGCTCCAGGTTGTATAAAAGGCTTGCTGCCCCTTTTGCTCTATTTGCTGCGTTAGTCCCGCGGTCAAATAGGCTGCGAGTCCCAGATGCCGATAGGCGGGCATGGTATCGACGCCAATTTGCCAAAGTCCTTCTACGCGGTCATCCGCGCCGGCGAGCGCCGCGATTTGCGCGCCGTCGTACGCAGCCAGGGCAATCACGTCATCTTCTTTATAATTCAGTGCGTGCTCAAAGCCTGGATGCAAGCTAAAGAGCCGCTCCATATCCCTCTTTTCAAACAGTTCAAAGGAAAAGCCCGCCGGTTTTTCCACCCTTGCGGAAGGGTTTAAGCGCAGATAGCAGACCTGCTCGCCGTTCAGCATCTTGCCGAATTGCCGCATCTTCCGCTCGATGATGTAGAGATTTGCTCCGTCCATCATCGTTTTGCTGTCTTTCCCTTCAAAGAGCTCGGCGCACCAGGCGCAAAGCAGAGGATCCGCCAGCAAGACCACGCCGCCGCCAAAACCCATCATCTCGAAGAAATAGCGCTCAGATTTGATGAAAACGTGCTCCTCTCGCGAAAGCAACGACGCGTCTATCCCAAAATGAGCCGCGTACTTTTCTTTTGCATAGTGAATTAGCTCAGATGCGTTCATATTCTGTCACTCCCCTGCCTAATTTTAGTATAGATACCCTTAAAAGAGCACAGGCTAAGCGCAAGATTTTTTCATTGCGAGGAGGCCATACCAGCATGCTGCCCTTTTTGACCATCGGCCCGCTCCACATACCGCTTTATGGGCTTTGTATTGCCCTTGGCATCGCCCTTGGCATCGCTTTTTGCTTTCACCGCCTGAAGAGGCGCGACGAACCCCCAAAAGCCTTCGCGACGTTGCTGCTCTATGCCGCTATTTTCGCAATTTTAAGCGCAAAGCTCGGTTATATCTTGCTCTCGCCATCGGCCCCTGATGCGACGCTCGCTGAAAGGATCTTCAGCGGCTTCGTATTCTACGGCGGAATTTTGGGCGCGGCTCTCGGACTTTTTCTCGCGAAGCGCGACAGCGGTGTTTCGCCGCTTGCCTATGCGAACCTCGCCCTGCCCGCGCTGCCACTGGCACAGGCCTTTGGGCGGATAGGCTGCTTTTTTGCGGGCTGCTGCCACGGCTTTTATGTGGAAGAACCCCTCGGCATTGCCTTTCATAACGCAATTGGCGCGCCGAACGGCGTGCCGCTCTTCCCCGTGCAATTGCTGGAAGCCCTTTTGGATCTTGGTCTTTTTTTCGTGCTTTGGCTTTTTACCCAAAGACCCCGCAAACTCGGCTCGGCGCTCGCGATTTACCTCATCGCCTACCCGAGCTTTCGTTTTCTGCTCGAGTTTCTACGCGGCGATGTGCTACGCGGCATGTACTTCGGGCTTTCGATCTCGCAGTGGATCTCGATCCCCTTATTCTGTTGGGGGTTGTTTCTGGCGTTTCCGCGCGAAAAGCGCCTGAAGCTCGCCTAGGGCACAGGGAAAACGCGATGGGGGATTCCTTAAGTGAATATAGCACGAACACCATCCCGCCGCAACGCGCTTTTAAAGGGAATCGCGGTTGCGCATTCCCGGCTGCCCGTAAAGACGAGGAAGTACCTGCCTTTTGCGGGGATGAAAGGGACCGAGATGGGAGGATATGACTTCGAGTGTCGAATTCAAACAAAAAAGAAACAAGAATCGGTCGAAAAATCCAGTTTCTTACTTGATTTTGTGAGGCGCTTTTGCGATAATGCGCATATGGGGACTTTTGCGCGAGCTCGCACAAGGAGGAAAGCGAAATGAAGGCAATTGGAAAAAAGGGTTTGAGCATAGCTCTGTGCATGGGGCTGCTTTTAGGGCTTCTGGTTTGGGCTCCGGGCTCGGCCCGTGCGGATATTGGAATGAGAAAAAATCTGCCCGCCTTAACGCTCGGCACTGGCAGCACCACGCCGACGGAGGTTGGTTTTGCCGGCAGGCGTTGGATCGCGGTCGGCCAGGGGAGCAGCGGCCTCGCGGGGGCAGTGGGGGATATTAACACGCTGAC
This sequence comes from Christensenellaceae bacterium, assembly GCA_031287285.1. Classification (GTDB taxonomy): domain Bacteria; phylum Bacillota; class Clostridia; order Christensenellales; family UBA1750; genus JAITGM01. The sequence continues at coordinate 2,672 of JAITTC010000253.1, read as the reverse complement.
GCTGCTTTTGAAAGGGAGCGAAACCCTTGGCGATCTGCCATCCATTCCCTCGGGGAATTCGACCTTTCATGCCTCTTCAAACGCCTATGGCGACTCGGCGCTGCTCAGCGCGATGAACGCCGCGGCAGCCGCCTTGAACACGGCTGCCCCTAAGGAATATGCAAGGATTTTGCCCAGGCCGCTTGGCGATATAGCCGGCACTAGCGCCGTAGCGGATGCGAGGCTTTGGCCGCTTTCTGCGGCTGAAGCGTCCCTGCTGACGCCCGCCGCCCGCACAGCGTTGGGTGACTGGTGGCTGCGCTCGCCGGGCACTTCGGCGGGCCTTGCCGCGAAGGTGAGCGCGGATGGCAGCACGGTGGATACCACGGGTGCTGCGGTGAATACGCAGCTGCTCGTTCGCCCGGCCATGAAGATCAACAGCGCGGACGTGATTCTGACCTCGTCGATCGTCGGCGGCAAGTCGAACGCGAGCGTTGGGTTGCCCTTCCAGCCGCTGGCAAGCCTGGGAAGCGCGGTGAAGTTCACCCTTTTAGACGCCTACAACGCGGCGACGAACCCGGGCGGCCTGAGGCTTGAATTGCGCGGCCCCGCCTCGCAAAGCGGCGCGACGCTGACCTTCAGCTACCAAAACGCGACGACAGGCTCCAACCAATACCTCTCGGCTGTTCTTGTGCCTCAGAACAGCGACGAAGTGCAGTATTATGGCAAGTTCTTAAACGTCGCATCTGCGGCAAGCGGCACGCTGTCGATTCCGGTTTCGGGCGTGGCGCAGGGTAATTACACCCTGCTTGTGTTCAACGAGCAGGTCAACGGCGATAACTTCAGCGATTTTGCCAGCGCTACCGTGTCGATGAGCCTGGGCATTCTTAACGGTATCGGCACGGTGAGCAATTTTGGCGGGATCATCGAAGAAGCTAGCCCGAACGCCACGATCGACTTCATAAACGAAGAATTGGCAAATCTTACGCCAAATGCCGCGTATACGGTCGCGGCTGGCGCGAAAACCGCTAATGCGACGGGCCGCATCCTCATCGATTCCAACTGGATTGGCATAAACTTTGTGATCATCAAGAAGGCAGCCGCCGCGAATGGGATCGACAGCCCGCCGCAGACGCTCAGCCTGCCGCCAAGGCCAGAAAAGCCTCAGCCCACCGGTGTGAATGCGAGCGCCGCGGGCAGAAGCGACGGCAAGATCACCGGCGTAAACGCCAACATGGAATATCGGCTGAGCGCCGCACCCACATACACCCAGGTGACTGGCACCGAAATCGCGAACCTCGCTGCGGGGAGCTACCAGGTGCGCCTGAAGGCGACGACGGCAAGCTTTGCAAGCCTCCCTGCGGATGTGACCGTCGGCACGGGCAGCGGCTCGACCACCCTGCTCAACGTCAGCGCGCCGGCCTTTGACGGGGTAGCCGTTGGCTATGCGAGGCCCGACGCTAAGTCGATCTCCATCACGAACTCGGGCAGTGGTTCGGCCAGCATCACTTCGGTGACCGTTTCGAACACCAGCTATTTCGAGATCAGCGGCAGTGGCAGCCAGATCGGCCCGAACGAGCGCCTGACCACCTGGAAGGTGCAGCCCAAGGCGGGCCTCGCGGCCGGCGTCTATCAGGCGACGATCACCGTAGGCTACAACGGCATCAGCGCCAGCGATACGGTCACCTTTAAGGTGGGCACCAGCGATAAGCCAAACCTCGTCGTGCTCTACGGCCTAGGCTCGGGCAGCTACTCGCCCGGCCAGCAGGTCGGCATCACCGCAAGCATGGCGCCAATCGACCAGGAATTCGATAAATGGGTCAGCAGCGGCGGGGGCAGCTTCGCAAATGCCACCAGCCCCGTTACGACCTTCACCATGCCCTCTAATGATGTGACCATCACCGCGACCTATAAGAGCAAGTCCATCGGGCAAACATCGAGCTACAGCGTGGCGGCGCGCAGGCTCAACGTGCGCTCTGGCCCCAGCACCAAGAGCTCGATTTTAGGCCAGTTCACCCGCGGCAGCGTGGTGCAGGTCATCTCGGTCAGCGGCGGCTGGGCTCAAATTCAGTATGGAAACGGCGTCGCCTACCTTTCGATGGACTACCTGCGCCCCATTCAGGGCAGCGAGCCCGGTTGGTACACCATCAAGGCCTCCTGGCTCAATATTCGGGCCTGGCCATCGACCTCTGCCTCTAAGTTCGGCGCTTTGCGCAAGGGCAGCCGCATCTATGTGCTGGCCATCGAGAATGGCTGGGCGCGCATCGAGTTCGGCGCTGGGCCGGCTTACCTCTCTGCCGAGTATCTGAACTGATCTTAGATCCATAAAAGATCAAAGAATCCTTGATCGCCCCCATCGCGGTTTTGCGATGGGGGCTTTTTATGGCCTAAAACCATGCCATTCCATCAAATCCGGCGGCGCGTCGTTGATCAATTAGAGGTTTTGCTCTAAGCGCGCGGCGCATTCCGAAGGATGAGGAAGGGGAATCATGGCAGGCGGGCTGTTGGAAGCTTCGATGAGCGCCAGGAGCAATAAGCAGGCATGCGCCAAGCGGCGCCTTCCTCTTAGCGCGCTGCCGATATGATTCCAAAAATGGGATGCCATGCTCCGCTGGCGGGACGCCGCTGGTCAATTGGAGAGTTTTGCTCTAGGCACGGCGGCGCATTCCGAAGGAGGAGCGGTGGAAATCATG
>JAITTC010000185.1 GCA_031287285.1 Christensenellaceae bacterium | reverse complement strand
AGCTCGCGGCGGTGGCCCGGTTGCCGACAAAACGCAGGCCCTCGCCGCTGTCACCGACGTAAACCGGCGCAAGCAAAGTCATCGAGAGCGGCACCCCGCCAAAACCGGCACCGCGCAATGCCGCATCAGGCCCTAAAGCCCGCGAAGGCGACCGGTTTGCCGGCAAAGCGTGGGCTTTTTCGACGCTACCACCGACGCAGCCCGGCGCAGGCAAAGCCATCCATCGAGAGCAATACCGCTACATCAAGCCGCATCAGGCCCTAGAGCTCGCGAAGACGGCCCGGTTTGCCGGCAAAGCGTAGGCCTTTTCGACGCTGCCACCGACGCAACCCGACGCGAGTGAAGCCATCGGGAACAGCAGCGTCAAGAACACCGCTACATCAAGCCGCATCAGGCCCTAAAGCCCGCGAAGGCGGCCCGGTTTATCAGCAAAGCGTGAGCCTTTCGCCGTTGCTACCGACGCAATTCAGCATAGGCGAACCATCGGGAGCAACAGCGCCAAGAACACCGCTACATCAAGCCGCATCAGGCCCCAAAACTTGCGGTGGCTACCCGGCTTGCAAGGCATAGGCCCTTTCGCTGTTGCCGGCGCAATCGGAGCTTAAACGAAGCCAGCGAGAACGGCGTCCGCCACAACCACTACTACCACATCCAACCGCCTCTGGTCCTGAAAAGCGCTCGCAAAGCCGCTTATACTCAAGTGGAACATCGCGCGGCCCAGACCGAAACCCAGTTCACGGCCGCGAAAGCGTCGATCCCGGCGCGCAAAGGATTGATGCCCCGGCGATCCCAAAGCCTAAGCGGGCGCGTTTGCGGCGCGCAGATCGCGCGGCTTAGCTCCGGCCCGGGGAGCAGGCAAGAGGCGAAAGCGCGGCTGCAGCCCAAGCGACAAGGCAAGCCTGCCAAACCGCCGACCCGGATCAGCGGCGCAGCGCTTGCCGCCGCGCGAGGCTCATAGCATGCCCTTGGTCGAGGGCACGCCCTTGATACGCGGGTCCTTCGTCACGGCGTCCCGAAGGGCGCGCCCGAAGGCCTTGAACAGCGCCTCGATCTGGTGGTGGGCGTTCCTACCCTTGACGCTCAGGTGCAGGGTCAGGCCCGCGTTCATGGCCAGCGCGCGGAAGAACTCCTCGGCTAGCGAGGCCGAAAAGCCGCCGAGCATCTCGCTGCCAAGCTCGCCCTCAAAGGCGAAGAACGGCCTGCCCGAAAGGTCGATCGCGCAGAAGGCCAGCGCTTCGTCCATGGGAAAAAAGCAGGAAGACACCCGCGAAATCCCTTCCTTTTCGCCAAGGGCCGCCTTGATCGCGATGCCCAGCACGATGCCGCAATCCTCCACGGAATGGTGGCCGTCAACGATCAGGTCGCCCTGGCACTCAAGCTCCAAATCGAAGAGCCCAAAGCGGGCAAAGGCGCCCAGCGTATGGTCGAAAAAGCCGATGCCGGTTCGCAGAACCGGGGGGGCGCCGGTGCCGTCGAGGTCGATCAGCACGCGCACCGTGGTTTCGTTGGTCTTGCGCACGAATTCAGCCTTGCGCATGGGGGCTTTCCTCCTCCTTTCGCCTGGTCGCGGCGCCCGCGTGGGCGTCAAGCTCTTCCGCATAAGCGAAGCGCTCGATCATGCCCGCAGCGCGCAAAAACGCCTCTTTTTCATAAAAGATCACCGAGGTCTTCTTATAAAAATCCTGCACCGAAAGCGGCGAAAAGAAGCGCGCCGTGCCGGAAGTGGGTAAAACGTGGTTAGGCCCGGCGAAATAGTCACCAAGGGGCTCCGGCGAGTAGTTGCCAAGGAAGCAGGCCCCGGCGTTTTTGACCAATCCAAGCTTTGCAAAGGCGTCTTCCACGCAAAGCTCGAGATGCTCGGGGGCGATCTCGTTCGCTAGATCAAAGGCCTGCTCCAAATCCTCGGCCAGCAGGATCGCGCCGTTGTCTTCGAGGGATTTTTGCGCGATCTCGCGCCTTGGAAGGGCCAGGAGCTGGAGCCTTAGCTCCTCTTGCACGGCGGATGCGAGCGCCGGGCTGGTCGTGACCAGGATGGCCGCCGCCTGCGCATCGTGCTCCGCCTGCGAGAGCAGATCGGCAGCCACGAAGCGGGGCTTGGCCGTTTCGTCCGCGATGACCAAAACCTCTGAGGGTCCGGCGATCATGTCGATCCCCACCTCGCCGTACACCTCTCGCTTGGCGCTCGCCACATAGAGGTTGCCCGGCCCCACGATCTTATCGACCTTGGGCACGCTCCGCGTTCCATAGGCAAGCGCGGCGATTGCCTGCGCCCCGCCAACCTTATAGATTTCGCTGACGCCGCATTCCGCAGCAGCCGCGAGGATGGCCGGGTGAACCCTCCCATCGCGCCCCGGCGGCGTGGCCATGGCGATGCGTGGCACCCCGGCGGCCCTTGCCGGGAGCGCGTTCATCAGCACCGAGGAAGCAAGCGGCGCGCTGCCGCCCGGCACATACACGCCGACCCTTTCGATGGGCCGCAGGAGCTGCCCCAGCGCGCGGCCCTCCGAAAAGTCGATCCAGCTCTTCTCGCGCTGCTTTTCATGAAAGCTCAGGATGTTTTCTTTTGAGGCGCGAATCACCTCGAGGAGCTCTTCTGGAACCTCGCCGAGCGCCGCGCCCATCTCTTCTTGCGTAACCCGCAGGCTTTGCAGCTCCACGCCGTCGAAGCGCCGGGTGTATTCAAAGAGCGCTTCGTCCCCGCGCGTGCGAACCTGAAAGAGGATCTCTCGTACCCGCTCACGGACCTCCTCTTGGTTCAGCTGCGAGCGCCTTTTTAGTTTTTCGGGCAGCCCTTCGCCCTTTTTCAGCGCAAAAATCTCGATCATGGCCTTCCCTTCCTCAAAATCTCGCCTAAGCCTTCGATCAGCGGGCGAATGCGCGCCGCCTTGGTCTTGAGGCTGACGCGGTTCACCACGAGTCTGGCGCTCACCGGGCAGATTTCCTCCAAGACGGCAAGGCCGTTGGCCCTGAGCGTCGCGCCGCTTTCTACGATGTCTAAAATCACGTCCGAAAGGCCGACGATCGGCCCGAGTTCCACCGAACCGCTGAGCTTGATGATCTCGTAGGTGCAGTCGCGCTTCGAAAAGAGTTCCTGCGCGATGAAGGGATACTTCGTCGCCACGCGCACGTGTCGCCCGCTCAGCGTCGTGCCCGGGCGGCCCGCTAGGGCAAGCCTGCAGCGCCCGAAGCCCAAG
>JAITTC010000180.1 GCA_031287285.1 Christensenellaceae bacterium | reverse complement strand
TCAAAGTCGCAGCCCATGAAATGAACCACGAGGCCGCAATCCGCAATCAAGGCGACGCTCCCATAGGTCGCGTGCCGATTCCAGCCCGTGAGCGCCGCATAAAAGTCGCACAGCTTTTCATACTCCCGGCAGTCGATGGAAAGATCGCAGATGCTCATCCTCGCCGGAGTTCCCTTCCCCGTTAGGCAAAAGGGATGGCCTTCCGGGTCGAGCAGCGTAACCCACTCTTCGCCGCCATACTGTTCGGCTGGCTTTCGCGCGCCAAGGCGAAGGGCTCTTTCTACGGCGGCGGGCAAATCGCCCGCCTGCAGGTCGAAATGCAGCTGCTTTTGCTGCTCGCCCGGCCTTTCGGGCCAAACGGGCGGGATATGGTCAAAGTCGCAGCCCATGAACAGGATCTTGAGCCCGCCCTCCGCAATCAGCGCCGGGCAGCCATAAAGCTCGCCCTCTTCCCAGCCCGTAAGCTCCGCATAAAAGCCGCGCAGCCGCTCTGGCTTCGCGCAATCGATAGCAAGATCGCCGATGCTCATGCTCGCTTGAGTTCCTTCCCCTGCTATGAAATCGCCCCGTATCCGCTCTTCGACGCTGCTCCTTTTTATGAGCATTTTTTCAAACATCGCATCGAATACCTCGGGAAGCCTTTCGTCAAAAACGGCCACTCCTTCCTGGGTGATTCCTCCCTTGGTCGCCACCCTGCCGATTAATTCCGCATAGGTCATTTCTTTATCTAGCAGAAGCTTCGTTGTGGCATATGCGGTGTGGGTAATCATCTCGTTAATCTCTTCAGGCGTGAAGGATTTCGTGTGCGCGGCGGCAGCCCCCGCCATGTGGCGCAATATGGAGGCGATCAGCCCGGGGTTGCAGCTCGTAAGCTCGGAGGCAAACCCAAAATCGCGCTCGTTCACGGGCTTTATCTTTCCAAGCTTTTCAAGAAAGGGGTATAAGGCTTCCTTGTCGCCCTCCGTTACCTTCGGGCCGTGGCAAATCAATTGAATGCCTTCGCCGATTTCCGATACGATCGTGGGCATCAGCTTTGAAACCCTGCAATTAACCAAGCGCGAAATCATATCCAGCGGCACGGTTCCGGCCAGGGAGATCAGCTGCGCATTTGGCCCTATGACGGGGCCGATCTCCTGCAGAACGGCTTTTACCTCGGCGGGCTTCACGCAAAGAAACACAGACCTTGCCGCGCTCGCGATTTCGGCAGCCCTTTCCCTTGTTTGAACGCCGGGAAAGGCTTCGCCGATTTCGGCCAGCCGGCTGCGATCCCTTCTGGTCACGGCGATGTTCGCCGCGGGCACCTTGGCGTATCGAATCAATCCGCTGATGAGCATCCTGCCCATGCTGCCCAAGCCTATGAATCCAAACTCAGTCAATCGATTCCCTCCTTCGCAGGCTCTTCGCCGCTCTTTTCGCGATTGAAAAGGCGCGCCCCGCCCGTTGGGCAAGGGCGCGCTTTTTGGGTTCAGCCGTGAATCTCGCTCGCCGCCTTGGTGAGGGTAGACACGATCCTGTCGCACCAGGCATCGAAGTCCGGGTCCTCGATCTGCCTTTCCGGGTGGCTCAAGTAGTAAGCGACGCTCTTGCGGATGCCCTGGTCGAAGCGGATCGTCGGGTTAAACTCCGGCACGAGGGACTTGACCTTGGAGTTATCAAAAATCGCGTTGTTCGACTTATCGCCCAGAAGGCCGCCGCTGATGTCTTCCTTGCTGCAGAGGTTTAAATACTCGGAGGCCACATGGAAGGACTTTAACTCCTTGCCTAGCGCGGCCGCGGCGGATTCGTAAACCTGGTTCCAGGTCACGCGCTCATCGGTCGTGATATGGAAACTCTCGCCGATTGCGTGCACGTTGCCCATCAACCCAACGAAGGCCACGGCAAAGTCGTCGCTGTGCGTGAGGGTCCAGAGCGTGGTGCCATCGCCGGGGATGACGACTGGCTTGCCGTCCATGATGCGTTTGAGAATCTGCCAGCCGCCCTTTTTGCCGCTTAAGTTGAAGGGCAAATACCTCTCGGAATAGGTATGGCTGGGGCGAACCACGGTGAACGGGAAGCCGTTGGCGCGGTATTCCGCCATCAAACGGTCTTCGCAGGCGATCTTATCGCGCGAATACTGCCAATAGGGGTTGGCCAGAGGGGTCGATTCGTCGATAAAGGGCCGCGAAAGCGGTTTTTGGTAGGCAGAGGCCGAGGAAATGAAGAAGTATTGGCGCGTCTTGCCCTTAAAGAGGCGAATATCCCTTTCGACCTGCTCGACCTTAAAGGGGATGAAGTTCGCCACGACGTCGAGCTGCAATCCATCGATCTTCGCCGCAATGGATTCCTCGCTGTCGTTGTTGATGTCTGCGATGATGGACTTCGCGCCTTCCGGCAATGGCGAGTTGCCGCGGTTCAGCAGGTAGATCTCCCAGCCCCTTTGCAGGGCGAGCTTGGTGATGGCGGAGGAAATATTCCCTGTTCCGCCGATGAATAGGGCTTTCATTGGCCGCACCTCCCAGGTTTTCTATTTGTTTTTAGTGTACTCCTTTTCTTCCCGCCGCGCAAGCTCCGTCCAAGGAGCCAGGCTTTCTTAAACGGCAGCGCCGGGCGAGGCGCCGCGCCGAAACTCCGGGCCCGTGCGCGCGTAATGGAATAAAAAGTTCTGCGCAAGGCCAGCTTGCGCGCCAAAGCGCTCCACCGCCTGCCTGCGCAGCGCTTCCGGGCTGCCGCTTAGGCCATACCAGCCCTTTAGCGCCCTTTCCATCCATACATCGACGGGGAAGGCCTGGCTGTGGCCAACCGCGAAGAGCAAAACGCAGTCCGCCACCTTGCCGCCGACGCCAGGCAGGGTCATCAGCGCTTTTTTCGCGGATTCATAATCCATATCGCGCAGTGCCTGCCAGTTAAAGCCGCCCGCCATCAACCTTGCGCTGCCGTGAATATAGCGCGCACGGTAGCCCATGCCCATCTGCCGCAGGCGCTCTTCCCCGGCTGCCAAAATCTCCTCCGGCATGGGGAAGCCCTCCTTCGTCGCAAGGCCCTCAAGCTTTCGCATCAGGCCCATGATGCGCGGGATGTTGTTGTTCGATGATAAAATGAAACCGCAAAGCGTGGAATAAAAGGGCTGGCGCAGCATCCGCAGCCCGGGGCAGTGCGCGATGGCGGCCGCCAAAGGGGCGTCCATCACGGGCGCCAGGCGCTCGCCGTAGTCCGCGTCCAGGTCGAAGTACTCGCGCCAGGCGGGCAGCCTTGCTTCGTCTGCAATTTCAAGGCAGATGCCGTCGCCGAGCTGCCGGGCGCGCGCGCCGCCCAGGATTTCGGTCGAAAAGCCGTTTTCGGCGCGCTCCCAAACGAAGCTCTGCCCCGAAAACAGCGTCGCCTCCAAATCGATTCTGCCCTTTAAGCGAAACTCCACGAAATTCATCCTTCCAATACGAAAAAACGGGCCGGAAAACCTCCCGGCCCGCCTTTTTGCTTGTCTTCCCTGCGCTTAGTCCGCCGAAACGGCCTCAGCCACGGGGTAAATACTGACCTGCTTCTTGTCGCGCCCCTTGCGCTCGAAGCGCACGATGCCGCTCTGCAGGGCAAACAGGGTATCGTCGCTGCCCTTGCCCACGTTCAGGCCAGGATGGATCTTGGTGCCGCGCTGGCGAACCAGGATGTTGCCGGCCAGGGCGAACTGCCCGTCGGCCCGCTTGGGGCCAAGGCGCTTGGATTCGCTTTCGCGCCCGTTGCGCGTGGAGCCCATTCCCTTTTTATGTGCCATGTCTTCCACCTCCGTTTACTCATGTGGACGATAATAGTGTTAGCCGATTGCCATAATTTCAACCTTGGTGAACGGCTGGCGATGGCCCTGGCGGCGGCGGTAGTTCTTCTTGGACTTATACTTGAGGATGAGAATCTTCTCTCCCCTGCCATGGCCCAGAATCTTGCCCTGCGCCTTCACGCCCTCAACGGTGGGCGCACCCACGCTGATTTCACCAGCGCCGTCTTCATAGACGAGCACATCGAAAGCCACCGTGTCGCCTTCCTGCGCGTTGAGCTTCTCGATGTAGATGACATCACCGTTCTGCACGCGGAACTGCTTTCCGCCGGTTTGAATGATCGCGAACATCTCTGGCAGCACCTCCTCTACCCAAACTCGCCGATCCGGGCGCCGCGCAAATGCGCGGACTTCGGCCCTCCTCGAGCGGCTTTTCTATCTTACGCGAATAAAAGCCAGCTGTCAAGCCTCATTCGGCGAAAACCAAAGCTTTTCTTGAGGATCTGCCCAACATCGCCCTTCTTAGCCCCTTTGGCCCAAGCTTTCATCGCAAAAGAGGCGGCACCAAAGCTCTTTCGTGCCCTTTTCTCCCTCGAACCCGCGCTGAGGATGCCCGTCGACAGGGCAATGAGCCCCACGCCGAGCGGAGCGATCAAGGCCATCGAAGGCTTCCGCGATGACGAACCATGCTTTTTCGTCTTTTTTCGTTTTATTCTTCGGCTTTTGCCAAAACCCGGTAGGGCGCGTCAAGCCCCGCCTCAACGCGAACGCCGCAGTCCATTTCGCCCTTAAGGCGATTGATTTGCTCGGCTAAGCGCGGCCTTGCGGCGATTTCAAAGGCCCCGCCGCAGCTTTTGAGCACGAACTCGCGCAGCGCCCTTCTTGCGAGCTGCTCCTCCCTCATCTTGTGGCCGCTGCCGCCGCAGATCGGGCAAGTTTCTTCCATGTGCGAAGAAAGCCTCGCGCCGCCCCTGCGGCGCGTCATCTCCACAAGGCCAAGCTTCGTCAGCCCCTCTACGAACGAAGGGGTTTTATCGCCCTTTAAGGCCTCGCGCAGGGCATCCAGCAGGCGGGTTCGGTTCTCGATCACCGCCATGTCGATGAAGTCGATTACCACCGCCCCGCCGATGTCGCGCAGGCGCAGCTGCCTGGCGATTTCGCGCGCAGCATCCAGGTTTGTGCGCAGGGCGGTGTCTTCCAGGCCGCTTTGGCCCATGAAGCGCGCTGAATTTACGTCGATCACCGTCAGCGCCTCGGTTTCCTCGATCACGATTTCGCCGCCGCCCGGCAGATTGACCCTTTTGCGCAGGGCCTCGTCGATCTTTTTCTCAATTCCGTAAAAATCAAAGAGCGGCACCGCGCTTTCGTGCTTTTTAAGCCTTTCGGGCAGCGCTCGGGCGAATTCACCGGCAATGCGCCGGGCCTCCACAAAAAGACCCTCCCCGGCGACGGTGAAGCACTCGGTTTCCTCGCCGAAATGGTCGCGAAGCGCGCGCCGCAGGAGGGAGTCGCCGTCGTAGAGAAGGCGCTGCCTTTTCGTTTTCTCCCCTTCCAAAATTCCTTCCCAAACGGCAAGCAGATGCCGAAGCTCCGCGGCAAAGCTCTCATCGTCTGCGTTCTCTGCCTCGGTGCGCACGATGAGTCCGATGCCCTCCGGCACAAGCTCCGCAGCCCTGCGCCGCAACGCCGCGCGCCGGTTTTCATCCTTGATGCGCTTGGACGCGCCGATGCGGCCGCTGAAGGGCTCTAAGACCATCAAATGCCCGGCCAGCGCGATTTGGCGCGTCAGCCTTGCGCCCTTTTGGCCATAGGCCTCCTTTTGCACTTGCACGAGGGTATAATCGCCCGGCCGCAGCAGCTTCGTGATGGGCAAAGAGGCTTCCCCTTCGCTCAGAGCAGCTTCCTTGGCGTAAAGATAGGCGCTTTTTTCAAGGCCGATGTCGACAAAGGCTGCGTTGATGCCCTTCAGCACGTTTTGCACCCGCCCAAGGTATATGCCGCCAAGGCCTTCGCCGGGAGCGCCCTCTTGCATCTTGATTTCCACCAGGCGGTCGTCTTCCAGCACGGCCAATCTCGCCAGCCCAAAGGCCTCCTCCACAAAAACGCGCTTGCCCAAATGCGCTTCACCCCGATCTTTTGGCGTTTAAAATAAAAACAAGTCGCTTCCATCCGCTTGCAGAAGGCGGGTGCGAACGATTTTTGCGGCGCTCACGTCCAATGCAGAAAGAACCGTTTCCGGGCGCAGATTATCGGCATTGCTGCACAAGACCAGCATCTTCAAGCGGCTTTCCGCGCCTTCTTCCGCCGATTCGAGCGAGAAAAGCATCGGGCGGATATCGACCTGGCGCACGCCCTTCTTGCTTTGCTTTTGCGCCAGAACGCTTTCGCTTGCCATTAAGGCGGAAACCGCCTCCTTTAAGCCGGTTTGAGGCAGGGCCGCCTCGTATTCCGCAAAGCGCATCAGCGCCATGGGCGCGGGCGCCGCATCCTCCACGAGCCTTGCGCGCAGGATTTGAAGCCCCTCGGGCAAAACTGTGTTGAGCGCGGCCATGAAGGCCTCCGGCTCGCCGGCGGCAGCCAACTCCACGTCGAGGATCTCGCAGAGGCTTTCGAGCCCCAGCGAAAGCGCGGAGGCAAACGAGAGATTGACATGGGGATTGTAGCCCTGGCTGTAGCCAAGGGGCAGCTTTGAGCGCCTGAGCGCCCTTTGCATCGCGCGCTGCAGGTCAAGGTGTGAGATCCAGCGCGCCCTTTCGCGCTTTTGAAACTCAGCGATCATGCGCAATTGCCGCACGCCCCTTTCAGGATGCGGGCCATGCCGCAATCGTTGCAATGAAGGGAGCAGTCCTGTGTGGTCAGGCCCTCTTGCGCCCTTTTAAGCTCCGCCTTTAAGTAGGCCTTCGTCACCCCAGCGTCGATATGATCCCACGGCAGGGGCGCGTCAAGCCCATATTCCCTATAGGCGAATTGCTCATAGCTTAAACCCTCTTGCCTAAAGGCCTCGATCCAACTCTCGAACGAGAACTGGTCGCTCCAGCCGTCAAACCTGCAGCCGAGCTTCTGCGCGCGCACCAGCACCATCGACAGCCTGCGGTCGCCCCGGGAAAAAGCGGCTTCCAGCGCGCTTAAGTGCGGCGCGTGCCAGCTGAACTCCACGCCGCGCATCCGCAGTTTTTCGCGCAGGTAGCGCTGCTTTTCGATCAGCTCGTCGATCGTGTTCTGCGCGCCCCACTGGAAGGGCGTGAAGGGCTTTGGCACGAAGGAAGAGGCGCTGCAGCTCACGCGCAGGCCCTTTTCGCGCAGCTCTTTGGGGATCGCGAAATATTCGGCGGTCACGCCCCTGGCAAGCTCCGCGATGCCGTCGAGATCCGCTAGGGTTTCGGTAGGCAGGCCGATCATGAAGTAGAGCTTGAGGGCGCTCCAGCCCTTTTGAAAGGCATCCCGCGCCGACGAAAGCAGATCTTCCGCGGTAACGCCCTTGTTGATCACGTCGCGCAGACGCTGGCTGCCTGCCTCGGGCGCGAAGGTCAGCCCCGTCTTGCGAACGGAGCGGCTTTCATCCAGCGTTTCGCCAAGAACCGAATCGATGCGCAGCGAGGGCAGCGAAACCGAAACCCTGTCGCCCTCGTGCGCCCGGATCAGGCCCCTGACGAGGTCCGGCAGGCAGGAATAATCCCCGGTCGAGAGGGACGAAAGCGAGATTTCTTCGTAGCCCGTGGGATCGAGCAGCCTTTGGGCTTGCTTTTGCAGGGTTTCGAGGCTGCGCTCGCGCTTTGGGCGATAGAGCATCCCGGCCTGGCAAAAGCGGCAGCCGCGGGTGCA
>JAITTC010000157.1 GCA_031287285.1 Christensenellaceae bacterium | reverse complement strand
GAGGCGCGGATTTTCCCCGTATAATTCTTGCATCATCACGAGGTTGGCATGCGCGCATGGCCATGCCGGAACTCTCGCAAGGAGACGAAAAAGACGATGAACAGAGCGAAAAGAACCCTGAGGGTATTTCTTGTGCTTGGCCTGGCGCTCGCAGCGCTGTTTGCATCCGCCGCGTGCGCGCCGACGCAGGCACCCACGCAGGCGGCCGAGCCGACGGAAGCGCCCAAGCCAACCAGCATCCGGGTCACGGTGGTCAATAACACGGAGTATGTCTTTAACGAACTGTACGTCAGCGCCACCGCGGCGGACGCCTGGGGCGACGACCATCTGGGCAGCACGAGCATCCTAAAAAAGAACGGCTCTTTCGAAATTACGCTGCCAGCTTATGACTTTAACAATTACGACATTCGGGTGGTCGACGAAGACGAGGACGAATACCTCTTTGAGAGGGTTCCCATGCAAAACGGGGCGAAGGTCGTCATCGCGTTTGGGGATGCGGGGCTGGAAGCCAGCTCGACCCTTGCGGACGGCAGCGCGGTGACGGTCACCGGCAATCTGAGTTCCGGTTCCGGGGCAGAGCCGGCCGACGCTCCGGCCGGCGGGTATTACAGCTTCACTGTCCAGAATAATTCGGATTTTGACATCTTCGCCATCTACATGGGGCCCAGCACGGGGGCTGCGGCGGACGATATCGATATTTTGCCTGTCGTTCTGGCGGCGAGGGACGAAACCCGGGTCGAAGGGTATGTGGAGGGCGCCAATGCCCGGATCGACGAGTGGACCTTGTTCGTTAGGGATACCGATGGGGATGAGAGCGTTTCCTACGACGCGTTCAACCCATGGACCCTTCAATACGTGGTCGTTTACTGGAACTCGAACACGGGCGGCTGGGAGTGCGCGTTCCACTATTGATCTAAAGGCCGTATCAAAAACCGGCCGCGCCTTTTGCGCGGCCGGTTTTTTCGTGCGGCTTCGCAAGCCGCCCCGCCCATGAAATTCTTTTTAAGCTTTCCCTAATCTATGTTAACATTTACGGCGGATTGTTGTATACTAAAGGGCAAAGGCGGCTCACTTGCGACGCGGGCCGCGCAAAAGACGAAAGAAAAGTGTAGGAGGAAACCGCCATGCCCGAAAAACTACGCGTGGGAATCATCGGCTGCGGGTGGATCGCCCACAGCCACATGCAAGCCTATCTGAAGATGGACGACGTCGAGATCGTCGCCGCCGCCGACCTCATCCCCGGCAAGGCCAGGGCCTTTTTAGATGAATTCGGGCTGACGAAGGTGCCCGATTACGGCATCCACACCGAGCTTCTCGAGAAGGCGAAGCTCGACGCGGTCAGCATCTGCACCTATAACACAACCCACCGCCAATGCGCCGTGGACGCGCTGCAGGCGGGGCTTGACGTGCTCTGCGAAAAGCCCATGTCGGTCACGCTTGAAGAGGCGGTCGACATGGCAAAAGCGCAAAAAAAGACGGGCAAAATCCTCTCGATCGGCTTCCAGCCGCGCTACGACCCCGACATGATCATGGTGCGCGACCTCGTTCGCTCCGGCGTGCTGGGCGAGATCTACTACGTGCAGACCGGCGGCGGCAGGCGGCGCGGCATCCCGGGCGGCACCTTCATCCGCAAGGATCTGGCGGGCGTTGGCTGCCTGGCAGACATCGGCTGCTATGGGCTTGACATGGCCCTCAACGCGATCAACTACCCAAAGCCCTTAACGGTTTCGGCCTATTCTTCCGATCGTTTTGGCAAGAACCCAAAGTACTGCGCGGAGGCCGACAAGTTCGATGTCGATGACTTCGCCGTGGCCTTCATCCGCCTGGAGGGCGGCATCGCGCTGGACTTCCGCATGAGCTGGGCCATGCACATGGACACGATGGGCGACACGCTCTTCCTGGGCACCGAGGCCGGCGTGAAGGTGAAATCGCCCTTCCCCGATAAGCCCTGGGGCGGCGCCTGGGACGGCACCATCGGCCCCGTCTTCATGTACCACGACGTGGCCGGCAACCTGGTCGAAACCAAGGTGCCCTCCAAGGCAGTGCCGAACTTCGACCGATTCCACGCCAAGGTCCGCGCCTTTGTGGACGCAGCGAAAACCGGCGGCGCTTCGCCGATCCCGGCCTCGCAAATCCTCTATAACCAAGCCATTTTAGACGGCATCCTCCGCTCGTCACAGCAAAACCGCGAGGTCGAGATCATCATTCCAGAGATCTGAGCGCGGAAGGCATAAAAGCGCGAAGAAAAGGCCCCGCGGCTAGGCTGCGGGGCCCTTCTTTTATGCCCCCAAAGGGGGGATTTTAGAGCTGCGGCAAAATAGGATCCCAAATCAGGGTAAGAAGGCCCTGGGTATCGCGCTCCTCGTGCGCGGTGATGGCCACCTGCGCCCTTTGGCGCGGCAAACCCGCAAGCGGCGCGGCAATCGCAACGACGGCGAGGTAGTGCGTATGCAATGGCTCTTCTTCGTCATTGCGAGGAGCGCAGCGACGCGGCAATCCAGCAAGGGCCGTGAAAAGGCTATGCAACGTGAGAAGAAGGGCACTGGATTGCTTCGCTGACGCTCGCAATGACGAAGGGAAAATGACGCCGCGGCAGTCGCAACGACGGCGAGGTAGTGCGTATGCAATGGCCCTTCTTCGTCATTGCGAGGAGCGCAGCGACGCGGCAATCCAGCAAGAACCTGCAAAGGCTTCTTCAAAAAGGGGGACGCTGGATTGCTTCACTGCCGTTCGCAATGACGAGGTAGGGGGGACTCGCTGCACCTCGAGGGACACTTTAGCGTCGGCGCGGGGCTCCCGGCGACCAAGGCCGACGCTTTAACGGCCCACCTCGTCATTGCGAGGAGCGCAGCGACGCGGCAATCCAGCAAGAACCTGCAAAGGCTTCTTCAAAAAGGAGGACGCCGGATTGTTTCACTGCCGTTCGCAATGACGAGAGACCCTCACCGCACAGCCGAGTAGGAACAGGATGGCTTCGTCGTCACCCGCGAGGAGCGTAAGTGACGAAGCAATCCAGAAAGGGCCGTGAAAAGGCTATGCAACGTGAGAAGAAGGGCACTGGATTGCTTCACCGTCATTGCGAGGAGCAAAGCGACGCGGCAATCGCAATGACGGAAAGGGCAGTGACGGTAAGCTCGAGATCATCGCTCCAGCGTTCTAAGCCAAAAAAGGGGCAATTTTAGAGCTGCGGCAAAACATGATCCCAAACGAGGGTAAGAAGACCCTGGGTATCGCGCTCCTCGTGCGCGGTGATGGCCACATGCGCCCTTTGGCGCGGCAAAACCACGATGAACTGGCCGTAGGCGCCGTCGCCGCGGTAGGCGCCTTCGCGGGCGCAGCGCCAAAACTGGAAGCCGTAGCCCTCGAGCCAGTCGGGGCGGTCCTTGGGATAGGCGGCCTCGGTTTTGATCTGCTTGGCGGTCGCTTGGCGCAAATAAACCTCCGGCACGAGCCGCTTCCCCTCAAAAGAGCCGCCATCCAGCAGCAATTGGCCAAAGCGGGCGATCTCTTCAAGGCTTAAATGCAGCCCGCCGCCGCCCAGGGTGATGCCCCTCGGGCAGGTAAACCATTGCGGGTTTCGGTAGCCAAGCGGGTCGAAAAGCCGCGGCTTTAAGTATTCAAGCAGGGTTTGGCCGCTGCGCTTTTGCAGGATGGCCGAAAGCAGGTAGGTGTTGCCGGTATCGTAAAGATAGGCGCTGCCCGGCGCGCGCACGAAGGGCTGGTTGAGGAAGTAGTGCACCCAGTCCTCATCCTCCAAATCGTCGCGCTGGTTCCCCATCAACAGCGGCGCTTCGTGGCCCGAGCTCATGGTCAGCAGCTGGCGAATCCGCAATTCCTCGAGGTTTTTCGAGGGGCTGCCATCGATCTTCTCGGGGAAGAAAGAGAGAACCCGGTCGTCAATCCCAAAAAGCCCCTCTTCCATGGCCAGACCCACCGCGCAGGAGGCGAAGGATTTAGACAGCGAGTGGATGTTGATGCGCTGGGACGAGCGCCAAAGCGCTTTCCCCTTCTCGTGGCCGTCTTGCGTTACGAGCACGCCGTAGAGCGTCAGATTCTTCCGCTTGGCATCCTCCCTTAACCCCTCGAGCGAAAACATGGGCGCTTCCTCCTTGTTTTTTCTCTTTTGAATCCCCGTCCTCAGTATAATCCCGCGCGGCACCGTTTTCAAGCCCGCCCAAGCTGTGCTATACTGCTCACAAAAAGGCCGTTTGGCCTGGCTTGGGGGGGGGCGAAGGCATGCAAACCATCCGCTTGGTCGCGGTCGATCTGGACGGCACCTTGCTGGGCGACGATAAGCGCATTTCTTCCGAGGATCTGGCTGCGCTGCAGGCTGCCGCCGCGCGCGGGATCCATGCCGTAATCGCCAGCGGGCGCATCTTCCAAAGCGTTCTGCCGCTCTCGCGGGCAATCGCAGCGGGGCAGCCCTATCTTTCGTCAAACGGGGCGCTGATCGGCCGGAACGACCGCGAGGGCTTTTTAAGGCAGCGCCTCATTGAGGACGGGCTGATGCGCTTTGCGCTGGAGGAAGCTGCCGCGCTCGGCCATGGCTGCCGGGTGCACATGCACCTTTTAGAGGGCGCGATGGCCCACCTTCAAAACCCGAACCTG
>JAITTC010000048.1 GCA_031287285.1 Christensenellaceae bacterium | reverse complement strand
CTTTGTCGCCCAGCGGCTGGCGACCATCGAGCATGTTCTTTCCACGGCGACGCACTTCGTGCTAAAGAAGTATAAGCTCAACGGCATGGTGCTCGAAAAGAAGCAGGAGGATGAAAGGCTGGTGGTGTCGCCGTGATCGACTACCAGCAGCTGATTTCCACCACCGTGCGGGAGCTTCCTCCCAGCGGGATCCGTAAGTTTTTCGACATCGTGAGCGAAATGAAGGACGCGCTCTCTCTCAGCGTTGGCGAGCCTGATTTTACCACGCCCTGGAATATCTGCGAGGCTTCGATCTATTCGCTCGAAAGGGGCCAGACGCACTACAGCTCCAACTGGGGCACGATCTCGCTGCGCGGCGAGATCGCCCGCTACTTAAAGACGCGCTATGCTCTTGAATACGACCCGAAGGACGAGATCATCGTCACCGTGGGCGCCAGCGAAGGCATCGATATCGCCCTGCGCGCGCTGGTGAACCCGGGTGAAGAAGTGCTAGTGCCCGATCCCTCCTTCGTGGCATACATGCCGGGCGTGCGGCTGGCCGGCGGCGTGGCCGTGCCGGTGAAAACCAGCGCCGAAAACGGCTTTAAGATCACGCCCGAGGAATTGCGCGCGGCCATCACGCCCAAAACCAAGGCGCTCATCCTCTCATACCCGAATAACCCCACGGGCGCCGTGATGGAAAGGGCCGATCTTGAGGCCATCGCGGGGGTTTTGCGCGAAACCGGGGTCATCGTCCTCTCGGACGAGATCTACTCAGAGCTCACCTACGGCAGCGAAAGGCACGTTTCCTTCGCCGCAATCGATGAGATGCGCGAAAGAACGGTGCTGCTCAACGGCTTTTCGAAGGCCTTCGCCATGACGGGCTGGCGCATGGGCTACCTTTGCGCCCCGCGCGAACTGGCCGCCATGATGTGCAAGATCCACCAATACACCATCATGTGCGCGCCGGTGCAGGGCCAAGCGGCAGCCGAGGAGGCGCTCGCCTCCGGCTTTGAGAACGGCTATGCCCAGGTCGAAAAGATGCGCAGGGTGTACGACCAGCGCCGCCGCCTGCTGTTCAAGGGCTTTAACGAGATGGGCCTGAGCTGCTTTGAGCCCCTCGGCGCCTTCTATCTCTTCCCCTCGATTCAGAGCACCGGCCTTTCTAGCGAGGTCTTTTGCGAAAGGCTGCTGCGTGAAGAAAAGGTGGCGCTCGTGCCGGGCACGGCCTTTGGCGAGAGCGGCGAGGGCTACGTTCGCTGCTGCTACGCCGTGGCGACCGATGTGATTATCGAGGCGATGAAGCGCATCCGCCGCTTCGTCGAAGGCCTGAAATAGGGGCAGCACGCCTCAAGGAGGAACCATGAGCGACTTCCTTTCGATCAACCGCAGAAGGCCGTACTTCACCTACGCGCTCATCGCCGTAAACCTCCTCTTTTTTGCGGCGGAGTCCATCCTGCAGCTCTTTTTCATGCCGGAAGGGCAGATGCTGGTGCTGCTGGGGGCGAAGATCAACCCGCTGATCGCCCGCGGCGAGCTTTGGCGGCTGCTCACGGCCTGCTTTTTGCATTCGGGCCCCATGCACATCCTCTTTAACCTCTTCGCGCTCTATATCTGGGGCCCGCAGGTCGAGGCGCTGCTGGGCAGGCTGCGCTTTGGCATCGTGTATACGGGGGCGGGGCTTTTCGGCTCGCTGTGCAGCTTCCTTTTTTCAAACAGCGTGAGCGTCGGCGCTTCCGGCGCGATTTTTGGCCTGTTTGGCGCGTTTTTATACTTTCGAACCAGGCATAGGCAGGTCTTTAACCAGGTCTTTGGGATGCAGCTGCTGGTCGTCATCGGCGCGAACCTGGTGATGGGCTTCCTCAACGCGGGGACCGACAATTTCGCCCACATCGGCGGGCTGATTGGCGGCTTCAGCGCCGCGTTTTCGACCGGCCTTTACCGCGAGAAGTGGACGCTTCCCCGCGCGCTGGCGGCGCTTGGGCTGGCTTTACTCTTTCTTTGCGCGCTGGAGTGGGGGATGCGCCGCTATGGCGGCAGTCTTTTCCCCTTTTTGGCCCTCTAATTTGGCCCTATTAGGAAGAAAAGGAGCAAGGGGCTGCGTTTCATAGCGCAGCCTTTTTGTCGCCCCTGAACCCTAAGCTTTGGAAGGCTGAAAAACCACCATGCGCGAAAGAAAACGGACTATATTCAAACCTTGTTGTGCGAAATGCGTTGATAAAATCGGACGATAAGAATACAATATAATTAAACTGGACGAAAGGAGCTCGATTAAGGATGATCCAGATTACCGCTACCGACCTAAAGGCCAACTTAGGGAAGTACCTCGCCCTAGCTGAAACAGAGGATATTCTCATCACAAAAAGCGGAAAAAAAGTCGTAAAGATTTCCAGCGTAAAGCCTGACAAGGTCAAGGCAATGGAATCCATTTTCGGCGCCGTGCCGTGGAATGGCGAGGAGATAGACGGCAAGAAAGCTAAGGAGGAAAGGCTGGCGCAAAAACATGAAGGTGCTGATTGATACCAACGTGATACTCGACGCCCTAATGAACCGCGATCCGTGGGCGGCTGCAGCACAGGAGCTTTTGCGCTATGCTGCAATGGAGAAAGTCAAGGGCTTCGTCGCTGCCAGTCAGACCACAGACATCTTCTACCTCCTTCGCCGCGCAGGCGCGGAAGAAGGCTCGGCGAAAGAAATTATCAAGAAGCTGACGGACGGAGTGGGAGTATCTGACATTACGCCGGCAGACGTGCAAGGCGCACTGGCTTCGAATATGCCCGATTATGAGGATGCCCTTCTGGCCTTCTGCGCTAAGCGCCAAAAGGCGGAGTATATCATAACCAGAAATGAAAAGGACTTCGGGCGCTCGCAGGTTCCAGCGATCTCTCCATCAGCGTTCTTAGAAAAGCTCTCTTCAACATAACAAAAAAGCTTCGGCCAAGCTATGGCTGAAGCCTTTTTGTTCGGCTAAGCCGTGAGGATGGAACCCGAAGATGGGGGCGTTT
>JAITTC010000248.1 GCA_031287285.1 Christensenellaceae bacterium | reverse complement strand
ACGGCGAGCTGCGGGCGGACGGCAGCATCCTTTACAGCCTGAAAGACGTTGAAATCGCAGATAAAAATAGTTCTGGCGCCCCGCTGGGATACGGAGGCGTTAGTTTTGTTTTCCCAACGGGCCTGACGGCCGACTGGAGCGGCTGGCCAGCCGGCTGGACGGCAAACGCCACACCCGGCAGCGGCGAGCTTTCGCTGAGCCTGAATTCCGGCTCCGTTTCGGCTGCCGCGCTTGCGGGCTATTTAGAAGATTTTCTGCGCTTCACGGCGGCGACGCCGAGCGACTACCCGCCGGATGGCGCCGTGATTTCAGCGATGCTGCAGGCCGTGCAGGCAGCGGCTGGCGAATCCACGCTGCTCATCGGCGACAGCATCCATTATTACGAGTATGTTCCCGGGAACATCAGCTGGATGGCCGCCTATAATGCGGCGAAAAACCGATTCAAGACGAGCATAGACGGCACAACGCAGCTGCAGGGCTATTTGGTGACGGTGACGAGCCAGGAAGAAAACCGCTTTCTTTACGCCTCCATCAATAAGCAAAGGGGGTGGATGGGCGGCACCCGAATGGTGCTAAAGAGCGGGAACGCAAAGATCAACGACCCAAACAGCCTCTCGACCATCATCGGCGATTATAATACCGGCACCACCGACTGGTATTGGGCCTGCGGCCCCGAGGCGGGAACCGTTTTCTTCAGCGGCGGCCTTCAATATGGGGCGAGCAAGAACGCGCAGACGGCGGCCAACGCAAAATCGGTGCCCGGCGTCTACCAGGCCTTTCACAACGCGGACTCTGTCGCGTTCGACGGCAGTCAAATTCCGCCTGATCAACTCGCCGGAGGGGCCACTCGAAGTTGGGAGCCCAACAACAGCAGCGGGGAGTACTGCCTGCACTTCGCGGCTTCCTTAGATCTTTGGAATGACTATAGCTACAATGCCACCATCGCCGGCTACTACATCGAGTGGGACGAGCCCCTGCAGACCAGCGAGATGTTCGGGGCGAGCATTCCGCAGCCCATCGAGGTCGAGCTGCTCGACGAATACAGCGGCGCCATCGCGGTGCCCGGGCTCACGGCGGGGCTTTATTTGAACGGCATCATCGGCGATAGCTTCAATTTGAACATCGGCGCCGCGCCGCAGACCATCACAAGCCCCTTTTATGGCAGGCTCGCATCCGCTGTGGTGAGCGGCGAGAGCGGCACGGCCTATGCGGGCGCCGCCCTGACGGGGCAGTATAGCGCGAGGAAGCAGAAGCTGACCATCGTTTACCGAGGGCTGCACTACACCGTGCACTATGTGAAGGCAAACGGCGAAGCCGAGGATATTCCAGGCCGAGGGGTCGCTTATGGCGAAAGCGGCCTTCTGCCGCCGGAGCTCGCTTGGGCCGGGCACGGCTTTTTGGGCTGGAAGGTCACGCTCGGCGGCAAGAGCGGCGTGCCCTACCCAGTAAACGGCGGCCATGCCTACAGCGATCTGGCGCTTGACGAGTTTACCGAGGAAATCACCCTAACGGCGCAGTGGCGCAGCGATTCAAGGCCGCCGCCGCAGCCCGACGAGACGCGGCCGCCGCAGCCCAGCCAGGCGACCGCGACTCCCCGGCCCAGCGCCGCGCCGACGTCGAGACCGGACCTTGCGGTGCCCAAAACAGGGGACGGTGCGGGCGCCGCCCCATGGTTTGCCCTGCTTCTTCTTGGGCTTTTGGGCGCGAGCTTTGGCGTTTGGCGCTTGCGGGCGACGGGCTTCATAAAATAGGGAAGAAACTGAAAAAAGAGCCGCTTTGGCAGATGCCGAAGCGACTCTCTTCTGTTTTTGGCGGCTTTTTGCGCTAGGGCTTCATTAAGGAGTAAAGATCCTCAACGCGAATGGCCATCAGCGCCGCCGCATCCTCGACGCCAAGGTTATAGAGCAGCGGGCCCAGCAGGGCAAGAAGCTCCTCGAGCAGGAGGCGGGCCTTCAATTCGCCGAGCTCAAGCTCCAAAAGCTCCGTTGAAAGATGCTTTAGCCGTGCCAGGAGCTCATCGCGCTCTTCCTTGGGCAATTCCGACCAAGGTTCTTTTTTCTTCATGCAAAGCCCTCCTTCACAGGCTGAGCTCAAGGCCAACGGGGCAGTGATCGGAGCCGAAAACCTCGGGGTAAATCCTGGCGCCCTGCAGGGAGCCGCGAAGGGCTTCTGAACAAAGAAAATAGTCGATGCGCCAGCCGACGTTCTTTTCGCGGGCGTTCATGCGGTAGCTCCACCAGGAGTAGGCGCCGGTTTGATCGGGGTAGAAGTGGCGGTAGGTATCGACCAAGGTCTGTTTTTCGAGCAGATCCGAAAAGGCCGCGCGCTCCTCGTCTGAAAAGCCGGGGTTGCCTCGGTTGGCCCTTGGGTGGGTGAGGTCGATCTCCTGGTGAGCGACGTTCAGGTCGCCGCAAAGGAGGATGGGCTTGCGCGCTTGCAGATCCGCGATGTGCTTTTGCAGGGCCGCTTCCCACTCAAGGCGAAAAGCCAGGCGCTTGAGTTCCGGCTGGGCATTCGGGGTGTAGCAGCAAAGGAGATAAAACCCAAGAAACTCGGCGGTGATGAGCCTGCCCTCGTGGTCTTCCATGTGGGGCCCGGGGCCGAGCTGAACCGAGAGCGGTTCTTCCCTTGAGAAGATCGCCGTGCCGGAATAGCCCTTTTTTTCGGCGTAATGCCAAAGGGGCGTGTAGCCCGCGGGGGCGAAAGAAACCTGCCCGGGCTGGATCTTGGTTTCTTGCAGGCAAAAGAAGTCTGCGTCAAGCGCGAGGAAGGCTTCGTCAAAGCCCTTGCCCAGCGAGGCGCGCAGGCCGTTGACGTTCCAAGAGATTAGGCGCATGAAGGGCCTCCTTGGTGCTTTTCTTAGTTTGCATCCCTGGGGGTGTAGACCGCTGCGGAAACGCGGCGGTTTTTATAAGGGCCGCCTTCCTGCAGGCTCAGCGCCACGCGCAATTGCCCCTGGAAGAGGCTTTGCCCGTTTTGCGTTCCATAAAGGAGGACGGTGAACTCGTCGGTGAAATCCATGCCGGAATGATAGCTTTCAAACTGCATCTCAAGCGCTTCCGGCGCGGAGCGAAGGCTGTAGCCGCCGGCAACCGCCTGCACGCGCCTGGCGAGCCTTGGCGGCACCGGGAGGGGGATTTCGTATTCCCGCCCAAAAAGAGCTGAAAAGGCCGCCGCCATGACGTCTTCCGGCACGAAGAGGTCGCCCTGCGCGGGCGCCAGCCCAAAATCAGCGCCATAGGCATAGAGCAGCGAGGAAGCCGCGGTCCAGGCGAAGGTGGCGCTCGGCTGCTCCTCAAAGCCCTCGCGGGTGAGGACGCAGGCGCTGGCGACCGCGAAGAGCGGCGCGCGGAGGAGCTCCATATCGCGGCGCGGATGGCTGCCGATCTGATCGCCTGGGCGCAGGTTGATGATGGACTGCGCGCCGAGCAGCCGGAAGGAAAAGAGGGCGTGTTCATCGGGCAAAACGATGAGGGCGATGGTGCCGCCGCGCGTGGCCTGCGCATCCTCCGGGTAGGCCCAAAGCAGGCTGAAGTCCAGGCGCAGGCTTCCGTCTTCGAGCTGGGTGAAGCTATCGAGCGGCATATGGAGCTGCAGGTCGCTTCTGCTAAGAACCGGGTAACGCACGCCGCGGCCGTTCAGGGCGGTGCCCAAGCCGTTTTTGGGCGGCAGCTGCCGGGTTCCGCCCGCGAAGCAAGCCGCGTAGGCCGCATCCGCCGCGCCGCTCGCGCAAAGAATCTGGCCGTCGTCGTATTCGATGCCGGGGAGGTGAAAGACCTCGTCGCGCAGGAGCAGGGCAAGGAGATGATCGGCCAGGGCGGCGTCCGGCACATCGCTGAAACTGAAGGGCGAGCCGGGCTTCAGCGCGAGCTCGGCCAGGGCATTGAGCAAGGGCTTGGCGGCTTGCGCATCATAGGGGCTGTCGGGGCTTGGCGATGGCATCACAGAGCCCTGCGAAGGGCTTAAAAGCGGCGCTTCCGGCGTGGAAACGGGCGCAGAAAAACCCCCTGGCGTGCCGCTTTGGGCCGGGGCGCCGTTTTGGCAGGAACAAAGCGCCAAAAGGGGCAAAGAAAGCGTCAAGAGCGCGGCCAGCGCCGCACCGGGTCCCTTTCGCATGGCTAAACGCCGCGCTCCTTTGCAATATGGGCGAGGAGCTGCGCCGTGCCTTCTTCGCCCAGGAGGGAGGAATCCAAGGCAAGCTGGTAGTTTTCAATCGAGGCCCAGGTGCGGCCCGTGAAGTAGACATAGTATTGCGAGCGCTGCTTATCTTCCCGATTGATGCGCTTTTCGGCAGCGTCCGGCGAGAGGGAGTAGAGCCTGGTGACGCGCTCGAGCCTGGAGCCCAAGGGCGCATGGATAAAGGCGCTGAACAGCAGCTTGTTTTCGCGCAGAACATAGTCCGCGCAGCGGCCGATGAGCACGCAGGGCCCTTTTGCGGCGATGGAAGAGATGACCTTTGACGAAAGGATGAAGAGCTTATCGTTCAGGGGAAGCTCAACCTGTGGGGAAAAGCGCATTTCGCCGCCCATCATGAGGCTTGCCGAGGAATAGACGAGGCCGCTTGCAGCCTTTTCATCCACGCTGGAAAAGACCTCGGCGCTCATGCCGCCAGCCTCGGCGGCGAGCTCGATGAGCTCCTTATCGTAAAATGGAATGCCCAGGATTTCGGAGAGGCGCTTGCCGATGGCCCTGCCCCCGCTGCCGAATTGGCGGCCGATGGTGATGATGCTCTTCATGCGCAGCCATCCCTTCCTTGTATTTGGCCCTTCAAGGGCCCTAAAGCCTGCTACAGCTTATATTCGACGAAGGCGCAAAAAGACCTTTTGTGAAGAAAAGAAAAGAGCGGCTTACTGCTGCCGCCCTTTTGGCTTGAAAAGACGAGTTACGAAATGGGGATGGTGAAGGTCGTGCCCTGCTCTTCGCTGTTTTCGTAAAGCTCGATGTACATGAGCTTGAGGCCTTTGGCATCCTTGGGAACCTCATACACCATGTGGTAGGTCACGGACTCGTCCGGGCTCAGATCGAATTCGGCGGGCATCATGGTTTCATCGCCGTTTAAGGGGTCCATCGGGAAGACGGGCTCCTCGGTGCCGTCCATGAGCATAAAAAAGTCGAAGGTGCCCATGGGGATGGCTTCGTCAAAGGTCGAAAGCTCGGTAATCACCACATCATAGAGGAGATTGCCCTCTTCTGGGGCATAGCCCGCGTAGCTTTCGACCTGCTTGATGGAGGAAATGCTAAAATTGAACCACTCCGTGCGGTAGGTCTCGCCGACCTTGCCGGTCACATCGCCGCGCAGGAGCTGCCCGACCTGCTCCGCGAGCTGAGAGCCCGCTTCCTGAAGCCCGCCGGCCGCATCTTGAAGGCCGGAGCAGGCGGCGAGGGCGAAACAAAGGCAAAGCGCGAGTGCGGCAAAGGCCGCCCGTTTGAAGAAAGTCATGGGGAACCCCTCCTTAGAGAAAGCAATGAATGAATACACTTTGTGTAGTATAACGTGGTAGCTGGGCGCTTGGCAAGCGCCGCGGGGAAATTTTAACGAATCCCGCCGAGAGGCGAAGAAAGATCATGAATTCCCGTTTTTTGACATGATTAAAATGACGGAACTTGTTGCTAACTTGTAAACGAAGGAGTAGAATTTATACTATACAAGGGAGTGTTCTTTATCTGCCGGTCCGCCTTGGGGAAGGGAGCGATTGAAATAATGATTAAAAAGAATGGCTTCATCATGCTCGCCATGCTGGTGGTCTGCCTGGTGCTGCTGGCCTCCGGCGGCGCCGAAGCCGGGGATTCGAGCCCCTGGTACCCGGGCTTTACGGAGGGCAGCGCCGTTTGGGTCGACTGGCCGGGCGGAATTTCGGGTTATTTAGCCAGAACGACGGCTTCCGCCCTTCATTTCCGCTCCGGGCCGGGCACTTCCCACCCCATCATCGCCAAACTCCCTCGCGGCACCGAAGTCGTGCTGGTTTCGCTCGCGGAAGGGCGCTGGGTTCAGGCCTACGCCCAAGTAGAGGGTTTTTGGCAGACCGGCTATCTCTACAATAGATACCTGGAGGGCCCAAGCGGCGGCAGCAGGGCCTCAAGGGATGATTTTTACGAAAATCCCCAGCCAGCAGATGACGACTATGGCTATGCCTGGTCGTCTGAAGAGAAGCGGATTTGGTATGATGTGGATGCGATGACCGCCCCGGCGGTCTTTGAGCCCATTTATACGGTCGAAAGCCGGGTAATCGGGCAGAGGGCAAGCGAAGATCCACAGCCGACGGCGACGCCAACGCCCGTGCAAGACACGTCGACACCGATCGTGCCGGAAACGCCGACATCGACGCCCACGTCGACACCGACATCGACGCCCACGTCGACACCGACATCGACGCCCACGTCGACGCCGACACCGACTCCCACATCGACGCCGACACCGACTCCCACATCGACGCCGATCGTGACGGAAACGCCGACACCGACGCCCACGTCGACACCGATCGTGACGGAAACGCCGACACCAACCCCCACGTCGACGCCGATCGTGACGGAAACGCCGACACCAACCCCCACGTCGACGCCAACCCCGCCGCCGTCGCCCAAAACATGGAAGCTATCGGACATCGGCCGAGACGGCGGAAGTGTGGATTTCTCTGCATTGAACGCGATTTGGGAAGTATGGGCAGACGACCCGACCTTCAACGGCACGATCATCATTGAAGACGACTATGGCCCCGTCGAGGACTGGTATCGTTATGCGAACTGGAGCGGCGTAACCATCGTCATCCCAGAGAATATGACCCTCGTCCTGCCGGACGAGATTAAATACACCATGGATCAGGCCACGATCACCGGCGAGGGGACCCTAGAGGTTGGGGACTACAGTATCCTCATGGACATCAACAATGGGCTCGTGGATTCGACGCTTTCAATAAAGGCCGGGAAGTCAGCGACGCTCCAATTCCTTGCCCTGAAGTATCAGGTTGGGCAGCCGGAAAGCCAGGAATGGGACCCCGATGACAGGATGGGCGAGAATAATAAGCCGGATCTGCTCCTTGACGCAGGCAGCGAGCTGGTCTTTCACTCAGCTGGCGACATGCCAAATGACGACGAGGTACACCCACGCCTGCTGCTAGAGATCACCGGCGACGCGACGATGCGCAACGATGGCGCGGCGGCGGGGGTCAGCGAGAATCTGAACAAAAACAAGGTGGTCGTCGAGCTGACGATGAAGAGCGGTAGCCTGACGCTGGATACGAGCAATGTAGCCGGCCAGCCAAGGAGCGATATCGTGCTGGAGGAAGGGACCGAGCTTTGCATCGGCTCCGCAAACATGACCAGTTCTCAGATCGCCGCTCTGCGGAATTTGCTGAAGCCGTCGGGCGACACCCGGGCGCGGATTGCGGTCAGCGGCGCCGGCGCGATCAAGGTTTGGACGGGAAGCGCCTACGTCAGCTTGGCCGATTACGATGCCCTTTAAACCCCAAAAAGCCCCTTCGCAAAGCCGCGAAGGGGCCTTTTTTGGCTCCCTTGGGGTTTTGGCGGCCGCCCGCATAAAAATGCGGCGCTTGGCGCCCGCAAAGGATTGTTTCGCCGCGCGGTTTATGCTATAGTGAGGGCATGAACGTGTACGTGCTGGCCATTTTACTCGTGGCCCTGTTTGCCGTAGCGAGCCTCCTGCTCCTGCCGCCCAGGCCGAGCTGGCTGAACCCGGTGAAGAACCGCCGGGCTGTTACCTGCGCGGCGCTTGCCGTGGTCGGGCTGTCGATGCTGCTGTATTTGTCGCCGGGCGCCAACGCGCCGGCTCCAAGGCCCACGGCCAGCGAGCCAGGGGGCGGCGAAACGGCGCAGGGTGGCGGCGAAGCGCAGCCCACGCCATCCATTGGCGAGACTGCCTCTGAAGAGCCGAGCCAGGAGCCTGAAGCCACGCCCATCCCCATGCCGGGGGACGGCGTTCCTTCGCGCGGGGGCTGGCAGGGCACAA
>JAITTC010000196.1 GCA_031287285.1 Christensenellaceae bacterium | reverse complement strand
TTGTGCAATTTTAGGGCGCTGTCATACTTGCCTTGACTCTGATAAACCGCTCCGATATTGTTCTTTGTCATGGCAGCGTCCAGATTCGTTTCCATCTTACCATTCGCCCTGTAAATCGCCAAGGCATTGTTAAATTGGGTAATCGCATCGTTGCAGCGTGTTGCGCCTGCGCGGTAATAATTAATCCCCAAGGCGTTGTGCACGCGCGCCAAGTCCTCGCTCATCGGACCGGTGGCCTCTTCCTGCTCCACCAGTGCCGTTTCGAAGTACTCAATCGCTCGGCTATAATCGCGCTGCTCCTCGAAGCTCTTTCCCAAATTATAACTCTTTGTAGGCCTTTTCGGGTCAATTTTCTGCGGCTGCGGGGGATTTTGAATGGTTACAGGGCCATGATAATGGTTATGGGTGCTCTTATCAATCTTCCTGCTGTTGTCGGTGAGCTGATTTCCCTTGCCACCGTGCATGCTATGGTCATCCTTCGTGCTATGGTTGTTCCCGCCGGCGGCTTCTGCTTCTCTTTTCGCCTGCTTGTTCTTGCTATTGATCCGGGCGACGATCAGTTCGCCGATGATGACGAAAATCCCTCTAATGATTTCCACAGCGATGATGGGAATTTCTTTTAAAAAGTTCAAAAGCTCCATGCCCATGCCTCCCTCTCGTGCAAATTCCTTTACTGAGCCAGTTTAAGCGAATTTCCACCAAAAAGCAACAGATTCCAACCCTTGGGGGCGCAAAAAAGCCCCAGGGCCATTTTTGCCGGGGCTTTTGCGTGCGGAAGGCGGACGAGGGGCCGTCATTCCTCCTTTGGCAGGCTTTGGTTGATGCGCCGCAGGCGGATTCGCCAAACCGCGTACTGAATCAGCCAGTTGAACACGAACACGGCCAGGAAGATCGAAAAGTATTGCGCAAAGCCGAGCAGCGAGCGCTCCATCCAGCGCGCGAGGTAGGCGACGGGCAGCATGGCGGCGCTCGCTGCGAGGAAGTAGAGACCGCTTTGCTTGGCGAGGCTGAAGCGCTCGACATCCCAGATGCGCGAGGCGGCGGCGAAGGCGGCGCCCAGCAGCCCGCAGAGGGCAGCCTGCGCCAGCACGGCGTTCAGCTCGCCGCCAAGCTCCTGGGCAAGCGCGGGCGCGCAGGGGAGGTATTCGCCGCCGGAGCGCGAAGCCAGGCTGAGCGAAACGAGGATGGTGATCGAGTAGCCGATGGCAAGGCCCAGGGGGAAGCCCAACAGGGCGCGCAGAAGCGTTTTTTTCACGTTCATCCCTCACGTTCCCAATATTTCTTTGATCCTGGCGACATAGCGTCTGGAAACATAGGTGGAGGATCCGTCCTTCAGGCGGACGCGGATCGTTCCGCTCAGGTTCATGTCGAAATCGCGCACTTCCTTGAGGTTCACGATCTCCGAGTTCGAGATGCGCACGAAGCCGAAGGGCGAAAGCCGCTCCTCGAGCTCATAAAGCCGCAGCCGCGACTGAAACTCGCCGCTTTTCGCCACCAAAAAGACCTTTTGGCTGGCCGCGTAGCCGCGCAGGATCTCGGAAGGCTCCAGCGGCGTCGCAGCGCCGCCCCGGAAGCCCAGGAGCAGCTCCGGCCCCTGGGCCGAAAGCTTCTGGAGCAGCGCGCGGACTTCCTCGTTCATCTCGCGGGCATGGATGGTCACGCTCAGCTCGGCGCAGTCTGCGTCCAGCTGGAGATCGATCTTCATGGCCCTTCCCCCTTCCCCGTTTTCTTTAAGTATAGCGAAAAGCGCCGGGCATGCCAGCGCTTTTTGATAGGCGGTTGCTTTTGGGCTATGGATGGCGCGGCGAAACGAGCTCCATCTCATCGGGCATCGAAACGAAGCCCTCGCTTTCATAGAGCGGCCGCCCCATGGAGGTCGTCTCCAGCAGGATTTGGCCGGCCCCCGCCTTGCGGGCCTCCTCGATGAGCCGGGTTAAAATCGCCCGCGCGAGGCCGCGCCGCCGGAAGGCCTCGCGGGTGTATAGGTTCATGATATAGGCCTTCCGGCCGCTTGGGTTGTGCACGGTGGGCAGCACGCGGTAAAAGCTTACGGCCCCGCAGGCTGCGAAGGCATCGCCCGCAAAGGCCAAAATCGCCAAATGCTCACCGGAGGGCAGCGCGTCTTGATAGTAGGCGCAGCTGTGCTCGCGAATCGGCCCGAGATCGGCGCTCGCCGGAAGGCCATTCGCGGCGCGGAGGACCTCCTCGCGCAGATCTAGGAGCAGGCCAAGGTCGGCAAGCCCGGCGTGGCGGAATGAAAAGGCTTCCATGGGGGAATCCCTCCTTAAAAAGGCCGTTCAATTATAAAAGCGGGGCGCTTTTGCGCCCCGCTTGGCGGTTTTTTGCCCTTAGGCGCCGTAAATTTCGGTCAGCGCCTTGTTGATCGCGGCGATCTCGTCGGCAGAAAGATCCCAATCGCCGGCCGCCGCGTTCTCGATGGCCTGGGCGGGGTTTTTGCAGCCCACCAGCGCAGAGGACATGCCCTCTTGCTGGGCGACCCAGTTGATGGCCACGTGCGCCACGGGCTTTTCGTGCGCCTGGGCGATGCCCTTCAGCACCTCGACGAGCCGGAGCGCCTTCGAGAACAGCGGCTCCTTGAAGAAGGGGTAGAAATTGGCGCGCTTATCGCCGCCCTCGGCCTTCGGGGGCTCGGTGAACTTGCCGGCGAGCAGGCCCGCGCCGATGGAGCCGTAAGAGAGAACGCCGATGCCCTTTTCGCGGCAGAAGGGCAGGATGTCTTTTTCAATCTCGCGCTCAAGCAGGGAATACTGGGGCTGGAGAGTGTCGAGCTGGCCAAGGGCCAGGCAGCTGCTCATGAGCTCGTTATCGAAGTTCGAAACGCCGATGGCGCGGATCTTGCCCTGCTTTTTAAGGTCGAGCAGAGCCTCCATGGATTCTTCCACAGGGGTTTCCGGGTCTGGCCAGTGGATCTGCAAAAGGTCGACATAATCGGTGCCAAGGCGCTTGAGCGAGCCCTCAAGCCCTTCGAAAATGGCCTTGCGGGAAGCGTCCCTGCCGCCCTTTTCGCCGATGTCTATGCCGCACTTGGTCGCGAGCACGAGCCTGTCGCGCCTGCCCTTGATGGCCTTGCCCACGATCTCTTCTGAATAGCCCTTGCCGTAGACCGGCGCGGTATCGATGAGGTTGATGCCGTGATCAAGCCCCGCGTGCAGGGCGTCGATGCAGAGCTGCTCGTCGATTGCGCCCCAGAAATCGCCGCCCATGGCCCAGGTGCCCAGCGCCACCGCAGAGACCTGAATGCCGCTCTTGCCTAAAGTGTTAAAGCGCATGATGATTCCCTCCGTTTTCTCTTTGTTTTAATGGATTAAAGCTCCGCAATGACCTCGATTTCAACCAGAACATCGCGGGGCAGCGCGGCGACGGCCACACAGCTTCTGGCGGGCTTTGAGGTAAACGCCGCCGCGTAAACCTCGTTGAAGGCCGCATAATCGCCCATGGACTTTAAAAAGCAGGTTGCCTTGACGACTTTGTCGAGGCTCGTGCCCGCGGCTTCCAAAATGGCCGCGATGTTGCGGATGACCTGCCCAGCCTGAACCTGAACGTCCCCCTCTAAAACATCCCCTGTTTCTGGCACGGTGGCGGTTTGCCCCGAGCAAAACAAAAGCCCGTTAAAGGCGATGGCCTGTGAGTAGGGCCCGATGGCTACCGGCGCTTTGGTCGTGGAAATGGTCTTCATGAAAGCTGGTCCCTCCTTGCGTTTTAGCGTTTATCACAGAATAGTATAACAGCCCGGGCCCAAAAAAGGAAGGAATTCGAGGGCGCTTTGCCCCGTTTTTGCATGAGGGAGCATCAAAAGCCCTTGTCGCCCTTTAAAACTTCGCTTTTAGCGCTTTGCAATTGCGAAAAAGCGCCTTCCCATGATATAATAAAAAAGGAAGCGTAGCGGCTCCCATTAGAATAACAGGCATAGGAGTAATGCAGCATGAAGTACTCGGCAAGGGAAGACATCATTCAACTCACCCCCAACTGGAAGGGCGAAAGGTTCCCCGACGGCCGCCCCAAGGTCCCTGCGGACGTCATCGCGCGCATCCGCAAGATCACCATCGAAGAAGCCTGGGGCCCCATGTGGATGAAGGGCTATAGGTGCCAGTTCGTCACGGGCTTTCAGAAGGCCAAGGCAGACCTTAAGCTCGCAGGCCGCGCGGTAACGGCGACCTTCGTGCCGGCGCGCCCGGACCTTGACCAGACGCTGCTTAAGTACGGGCACGAGGTTGAGGGCCGCAAGGGCCAATACAACCAGTGGGTGATCGACTCGCTTGGCGAAGACGACGTGGTTGTGGTCGATCTTTTCGACAAGATCTTCCAGGGCACCTTCGTGGGCGGCAACCTCTCAACGGCCATCGCGACGCGCACGAAGCGCGGCGGGCTGGTCTGCTGGGGCGGCGTGCGCGACCTGGAGCAGATCGCAGAGATCGAGGGGCTGCAGGTCTACCATCGCGGCGAGGACCCCACGGCGATCGCTGACTGCGTCATGTCGTCTTTCAACGGGATCACCCGCATTGGCGGCGCCACCGTGCTGCCCGGCGATATCGTTTTGGCCACCATGTCTGGCGTGATCTTCATCCCCGCTCACCTGGCTGAAGAGATCGTCGACAACGCAGAAAAGTCCCAGGTTCGCGACATTTGGGGCTTTGAGATGCTGGCCTCTGGCAAGTACACCGGCGCCCAGATCGACACCAGGTGGACCGTCGCCCTGCTTGAGGAGTTCCTCGAGTGGACCAAGACCTCCGAGAAGGCGAAGCCCTATGCCCACCTCGACTGGTCGAAGGATTTGGCCGATCTCAAGAAGTCCTGGGAGGAAAACCCCACGGGAATCCCGACCGTGGCGCTCTAATCCTCGGCTTTAAGGGCCGCCCGGCATGCCGGGCGGCCCTTTTTTAGCTTCCCTTTCGCCCCCCCTTGGGGCGCGGCTCGCATCGAAGAGGCATAACCGCTTTTTCACATGAGGAGGGCGCCTTTTTATACGAAAGAGGGGCGGCGCCCCTTTAGCCGTGGTTTTGAACGGCGTCGACGGCACCCTTCAAGTAGGCCGTAAAATAGGCCTCGCAGGTGTAGTGGCCGCCCACCATGTCGATGAGGTGGTCGTTCATGATCGCGCCGTCGAAGCCGACCTCGTCGAGCGCGGAAAGGACGTTGAGCAGGTTGTAGTAGCCCGCGTCCGGGTAGGTTTCGTTGAAGCCGCCCGGGGCGGAGAGCGGCGCGGTCACGTTGCGCACGTGCAGCTTGAAGAGCTGTTTGCGCGCGGCGAGCACCTTGATGAAGTCCACGACGTCCAGGCCGATTTCCTTGCCGCCCTCGAGCCAGCAGCCGACGCAGAGGCAAACGCCGATATTTGGGCTGTTTGCCATGTCGAGCGCGCGGAGATAGCCATCGGAACTGCCGAAAATCGGGCGCGGCACGCCAGCCATGGTGTAGACCGGAGGATCATCCGGGTGAATGCCGATGCAGACCTTCGCGCTTTCAGCCACGGGAACGACCTTTTTGATAAAATAGTCGTAGTTTTCCCAAAGCTCGTCTGCGCTGTACTCCCGGCCGGAGCTGATCGGCCAGTTGAACTGCTCGCCCAGCCAAAAGCCCTTGTTGGGCTGCCCCAGGTCAAGGCCGCCAGCCGTCGCGCCGCCGCGCACGGGGCGGCGAATGTCGCCGCGCCAGATGCCGTTGCCCATATGGGCATAGGTGGCGTAGTGGATTCCGGCCTCGCCAAGGTCTGAAATGTATTGGAGGTAGCGGTCCAGCATGCGGTCGCGATCCTTGAGGTTCAGGGTTACGTCCGGCATGTTGTGGAGCTCCGCGTTTTCGAGGCGGTAGATCTTCAGCCCGTATTCCGCGAGCTTTTCTGCGAGCAGCTTATAGCTGCGCGCGCTGTGCTCCGGCACGTTGTGGTGGCCGACCATGACCCATTCCACGCCGATCTGCTGCAGAAAGCGGACGCCCTCTTCATTGACGGTGATCTTGCCCGCCTTGTTCATGGAGATCGGGCCCTCCATCTTGGTGCCAACCTGGATCCCCGGCCTGGTGTTTTCATAGCCAGGAACGGCCTTCATCGCGTAGCGCATAGTTGCCCCCTCCTTTTCTTTGGTTTCCCCGCACAGTATAGCATATTTCCCGGCGCGCAGGGAGAGAAAATTCATAGACGTAAAGATTCCGCGCGGCCCTGGGCCAATTTCAAATTCGCCCTCAAAATCGTGGCGTTTTAGCTTGACAGAGCGCTTGGCAACCCCTACAATAAAAACGATATAGCGGTGATCGTTTGAGGCAGTTCATTATTTTTTATAGATTGCAAAGTCATTTTTGCGCTTTCAGCGCTTAAAGCTTGCATCCCGCCCGGCAGTGCTTGGGCGGAAGGGCTTTACGAAAGAAAGTTCCGCCTAAAACGCTCATCGTTTAATGATAGAAAACGGTGGTGTTAAGCTATGGATTGGTGGATCTACCTGCTCATCGCGGCAGGGGTTGTAGTGGGCGCCGTTGGCGGGATTCTCGCAGGCTCCGCGCGCACGAAGAAGAACATCGAAGAAAAGTTCGGCAAGACCGAGGAAGCCATGCGAAAGCTCGTGGCAGACGCGCAAGAAAAGGCCGAAACCACGCGCAAAGAGCGCATCCTTGAGGCAAAAGAAGAGATTCTGCGCCAGAAGACCGAGATGGAGCACGAAATTCGCGAGAGGCGAAACGAAACGCAGCGCACCGAGCGAAGGCTGCTCCAGCGCGAAGAAATGCTCGACAAAAAGCAGACCAATCTCGAAAACCGCGAGGAAAGCCTCGCACAGCAGGGCAAAGACCTGAAAGAGAAGATCGACGCTGCCGAGGAGCTTCGCGAGCGCAGGGCCAGCGAGCTTGAAAAGATCGCCCAGATGACCAGCGAAGAAGCGCGGCAGATCATCATCGCGAGCGTGCAGCGCGATGCCTACCACGATGCCGCGGTTCTCGTGCGCGACATCGAGCAAAAAGCCAAAGACGAAGCCGAAAAGAAGGCCCGCAACATCATCTCGCTCGCCATTCAAAAGTGCGCGGCAGACCATGTGGCAGAAACCACGGTTTCCGTCGTGCCGCTGCCCAACGACGAGATGAAGGGCCGCATCATCGGCCGGGAGGGCCGCAATATCCGCGCGCTGGAAACGGCGACCGGCATCGACCTCATCATCGACGACACCCCGGAGGCCGTCATCCTTTCCGGCTTTGACCCCATTCGCCGCGAAATCGCCCGCATCGCCCTTGAAAGGCTTATCAACGACGGGCGCATTCACCCCACCCGCATCGAAGAGATGGTCGAAAAGGCCAAGCACGAGGTCGATGTGCAGATTCGCGAGGCTGGCGAGCAGGCCGTGTTCGAAACCTCGGTGCACGGGCTGCACAGCGAGCTCATCAAGCTCCTTGGCCGCATGAAATACCGCACATCCTACGGCCAGAACGTGCTCAAGCACTCCATTGAGGTTTCGCACCTCGCCGGCATGATGGCCGCGGAGCTTGGCGCTGACGTGGCCCTGGCCAAGCGCGCGGGCCTCTTGCACGACATTGGCAAGTCGATCGACCATGAGGTCGAGGGCACCCACATTCAAATCGGCGCGGAGCTCGCAAAGAAATACCGCGAGGGCGACAGCGTGGTCAACGCAATCGCTTCCCATCATGGCGATACGGAGCCCATGACCGTCGAAGCCGTGCTCGTCGCCGCGGCGGACGCCATTTCGGGCGCGAGACCCGGCGCCCGGCGCGAAACGCTCGAAAACTACATCAAGCGCCTTCAAAAGCTCGAGGAAATCGCCGACTCCTTTGAAGGAGTCGAAAAGTCCTTCGCCATCCAGGCGGGGCGCGAGATCCGCATCATCGTCAAACCCGAGGATGTCAACGATTCAGGCGCCGCCATCATGGCCAAGGAGATCGTCAAGCGCATCGAGAAGGAGCTGGAATACCCGGGCCAGATCAAGGTCAACGTCATCCGCGAGCTGCGCGCCACGGAATTCGCCAAGTAGCCTCGCTTTATGCTCGTTTAAAGGCGAAACCCCGGAAAGATCGAAGAAGAAGCCCCCCAACCCCGGTTGGGAGGCCTCTTTTTTGCCTGTTCCGAAGGCGAAGGGCGCGGCGCACTCCGCAGGGCGGCGCCTTGGCCTCGTCATTGCGAGAAGCGACGCGACGCGGCAATCGCAATGACGATGGAGAGGGAGGGCTTGCGCAAAAGGCCGCGCATGCGGCGACGTGACGATACGGTAGGGCCAGTCCGAAGCCCGAAAGGCCGCGCATATGGCGACGACACGGTAGGGCAGCCGCCACGCCGCTTCCCCGTCATTGCGAGGAGGGAAGCGACGAAGCAATCCAGCAAGTGCGCGCAAGGGCTGCATCAAAAAAGGAGGACGCTGGATTGCTTCGTTGCCACTCGCAATGACGAAGAAGGGGCGCGGCACACTCCGCGGGGCGGTGATTTGACACCGTCATTGCGAGGAGCGCAAGCGACGTGGCAATCGCAATGACGAAGAAGGAGAGGCTTATGCAGAGGGCTGCATTTGCGACGACGTGACGATACGGTAGGGCCAGTCCGAAGCCCGAAAGGCCATGTATGAGGCGATGGCACGATAGGGCAGCCGCCACGCCGCTTCCCCGTCATTGCGAGGAGGGAAGCGACGAAGCAATCCAGCAAGTGCGCGCAAAGGCTACATCAAAAAGGAGGACGCTGGATTGCTTCGCCGTCATTGAGAGGAGCGCAAGCGACGCGGCAATC
>JAITTC010000178.1 GCA_031287285.1 Christensenellaceae bacterium | reverse complement strand
CGACGAGAAGACCTTCTTCGCCATGGAGCCCAGCGTGGGCTTTTCTTCGCCCATCACGGCGGAGGCGATGGCGTAGGTGCCGCCGGTGCACATCAGGGCATTCCCCGTGTCAAACAGGCCGGTGATGGCCATGCCGGCATCGCCCAAAAAGCTTTGCACATAGGGCATGGTGAAGCTGCCGATGTTGTAGCCCGAGTAATTGAGCAACCCAAAGGCCTTTTCCGCCTTGGAGCCCTTGCGCGCCAAAAAATACCCCACGCCCGAGAGGAAGAGATTCATCAAAACGCCAAGGCCCACCAGCGCGATGAGCGACCATTCGACCCTGAAGTTCGAAAACGCGCCGACCACGGCGGCCGGCAGCGTAAAATTCAAGATGATCTTGCTTAAAATGCGGTCATCCCCATCCTTAAACAGGCCGGCCCGCCGCAGGAAGATTCCCGCCGCGATCATCGTCAAAAAGCTCAGGGCCTTGATCAGAACTGCCTCCATGCCATTTCCCCTCCAGGCGTTTTTTTGGCCTAGATCGCCTTTACAAAGAACGAAGGGGCAAGTTTTGCCCCTTCGTTTGGTTGCGATCTGCGCTTTTTTGAAGCTTAGCGCTGCACGCGGCCGGAGGCGTTGCCGCCCATGAGCGCCTGCACCTCGGGCAGGGAGGCGAAGTTGTAATCGCCTTCCACGGTGTGCTTGAGCGCGGAGGCAGCCGCCGCAAACTCGATGGTCTGCTGGTTGTCGTAGCCGTTGGTCAGGCCGAAGATCAGGCCGGCGCCGAAGGAGTCGCCGCCGCCCACGCGGTCGACGATGTGGATGGAGTACTTCTTGGAGGTGTAGACCTCGCCGGTTGCGCCATCATAGAGCAGACCCGACCAGTTGTTGTCGGACGCGGAAAGGCTCTCGCGCAGGGTGATGCCAACCTTCTTCACGCCGAAGCGATCGACGAGCTGCTTGGCCACCGACTTGTAGCCGTCGACGCTGAGCTTGCCGGAGTTGATGTCGGTAGCATCCGCATGGATGCCAAAGACGTCGGCCGCGTCCTCTTCGTTGGCGATCAGGACGTCGACATAGGGCACAAGCTCGCCCATGACCTGGCCTGCCTTTTCGCGAGACCAGAGATTCTTGCGGTAGTTCAGGTCGCAAGAGATGGTGATGCCCTTGGCCTTGGCTGCCTTCACGGCCTCCAAAACCGCGGCTGCGGTCCCGTCCGACAGGGCGGGGGTAATGCCGGTCCAGTGCAGCCAGGTCACGCCGTCGAGGGCCTTATCCCAGTCGAAATCGCCGGCCTTCACGGCGGAGATGGAGGAATACTTGCGGTCGTACACGACCTTGGAGGGACGCATCGCGGCGCCCTTTTCGCAATAATAGATGCCCAGGCGCTCGCCCTGGCGCAGAACCTTAGAGGTATCCACGCCAAACCAGCGCAGGGAGTTCAGCGCGGCGTCGCCGATCGGGTTGTTCGGCACGGCCGAAATGAAGACGGGATCCAGGCCGTAGTTGGCCAGGGAAACGCTCACGTTGGCTTCCGCGCCGCCGAAAATGACGTCGAAGCTATTCGTCTGGTGCAGACGCAGATAGCCGGGAGGGGAAAGGCGAAGCATGATCTCGCCAAAGGTAGCAATCTTGCCCATGATTCATACACTCCTTTTTCGCAAAACGATCTTTTTTGGGGCAAAAGCCCACTCATACACCATTATGATAGTACGGAAGCAAAGGCCTTGTCAATCGCTTTTCAGCTCCTCTTGGCTCTCTTGACCGCATCGTGAAACGGCATTCCGCAAAGCCGCTCACTCAAGCGGGCCGATGGGCTTCTTTAAGATCTTCCTTCCAACGAAGAGGGTCAGGCAAAAATAGAGCACCGCGCCCAGGATCATGTAGGAAACGAGGCTGTAAAAGGGCTTGATGCCGAGCTCTTCGATCAAAACACCGCCGATGAGCTGGCCGATGCTGGCGGCGACGGAGTTCACCGCGCCATGCACCGTGTGCGCCGTGGAATTGAGCCCTTCCGGCGCGAGAGAGAAGATGTAGTTGGCTGCGGAACCGATCATCAGGCCGCCGCCCAGGCCGTGCAGGCTCTGGATGAGCATGATGTCGATCAGACTGTGGGCGTTGACGTAGAGGGACGCTTCCACGATGTAAAAGATCCCCGAGCAGACGATGGCCACCGGCAGGGGGAAATGCTTGCGGAATCTGCGCATGAGCAGGAGCATCGGCACCTCGAGCAGCGCCTTATAGCCCGTAACCAGGCCAAACTGCGCGGTGTTGCCGCCGACCGAGTCGACTAAATAGGGCAGAAAGGTCATCGAGGTGTTCACGGGCATCTGCCAGATGATGGCGAAGGTCAGGTAGGTGATGAAGTAGTAGTTTTTAAAGAGGCGGCCAAAGCGCATTTCATTCAGCGGCACGCTCTTGCGGCCGCCCTCGATGGGTTGATCCGCGTTTTTCATGTTCCAAAGGATGAAGAGCAGCGGAATGAAGGCCAAACCATACATGTAGAAGGTGATGTTCACCCCGCCCACGATGGGCAGAATCGCGCTTAGGGAAATGTTCATGACCGCGAAGGCGATCGAGCCCCAGGAGCGCACGCTGCCGTAGGCGACGTTCCGCGCAGCCGAGGTCTGCACCACGAAGGCATCCATCAAGGACTGGGCGGGCATGCGAAAAAAGGCGCTGGCAGGCACCAGCAGATGCAGCAGCAAGAGCGGCCCAAGGCCAAGCTTAATGGTGGAAGAAAGCGGCACCAGCGCCCAAAGCAGCGCGCCGGCCGCCATGCAATAGACGAAGATGCGGCGAATGGAGCGGATTTTATCGGCCAACATGCCCCAAAAGGGCGTCGCGCAGATGGTCACGGCGGAATTGATCGCGTTGATGAGCCCGACCTGCGTGGGCGTAAAGCCCTGCCTTTGCAAGAAGATGGTCAAATAGCCGCCGGTCGCGGCCGCGAACCAGAATAGGAACTCGATGGAAGAGAGCGTCCAATACTCCTTCGAGGCGAGTCCAAATTTCCCCTTAAGCCAGCCAAAACCCCTTTTACTCTCGCTTAAATCCCCTTCGCTGCCCACGCCATCCTCACTTCTTTCTTTTTTTGATCATTTTAACATGGTCGGGGTGCCTTTGCAAATTCTTTACACTGTCTTTAGGCTCTTTAGCAACTCCACCAAAACAGGCGAAAATCGGCCTTGGCGGTGATTGGTTTCGTTCTGCCTTCAAAATCGCTCTATAAAGGCGCATCCAAAGCATGGTCTTCGCCGGAGGGCTCTTTCGATGGCGCGGGCGGCGATCCGCTTTGCTCTTTGCGGCCCGCAAGCGCCCCTAGAGCATCGCTTCAGCGGGTGCATTTCGCTCGAGGTCGGCTTCCAATCCCTTGGGCAATCCCGCAAAAAATCTCTTTCGTCATGGCCTGAAGCAAGCGCCGGGAAGGGCGCGCCGTGCCTGTTCGCCGGCCCGCGTCGCGGGCAGCTCCATCTAAAGGCCACGACGGTTAACGCCCAAAGAAGTGCATCTCGCCCGAGGTCGGCTTCAATAAAGAAACTTCTCCACTCGCACCCCTTGCCGTTAGCCAAAAGCGCCCTCCGTCACAACCATTAAGTCGC
The DNA here is from genome assembly GCA_031287285.1 of Christensenellaceae bacterium. GTDB lineage: Bacteria > Bacillota > Clostridia > Christensenellales > UBA1750 > JAITGM01. The sequence goes on along the minus strand of JAITTC010000178.1, from coordinate 1,458 downwards.
TGCCCGCGCCCAGCGGAAGCCCGCGCGGGCATTTCATCGAAAACCGCGAGGCGCAGGCGCCGATTCGCTGCCTTTTGGCGCGAAAAGGTCTTCGATTCTTTGCGCTTTGGGATTAAATCGTTTCTTTGCGCGGATGAAGCCCTGCCATTCGTGAAAAGCTAGCGCAAACACCGTAATTTTCAGGAGGGTTTTGTGATGATGAAAAGAATCGCCTTGTTTGGGCTGTGTTTCGCCTGCTGTGTGGGGCTGCTCGCGGGCTGCGCCTGCAGCCAAACGGCCCCCGGCCAAAGCGCCGCGCCGCGCGTGACGCCCCTTGCCAGCACGAGCGCCGAACAGGGCGCGAAAACGGCCGAATTCAAGCTGCCTGATGCGCTTGAGGCCCGCGAGGGGCAGGCCCCGCTGGTCAAGGTCTATGTGCTGGAGGAAGAAAAGGTCGTGGACATGGACCTGGAGGAGTACCTGCAGGGTGTCCTGGCCGGCGAGCTCAAGAACGACTGGCCGATGGAGGCGCTCAAGGCCCAGGCAATCCTGGCGCGCAGCTTCGCGCTGAAGTTCATCGCCGACAAGGGCGGCTCCAAGTATGAAGGCGCGCATCTTTCGACCGACATTGAGGAGGCGCAGGCCTACGACGCCTCCGGCATCAACGAGCGCATCGTGCAGGCCATTGAAGAAACCCGCGGCGAGGTGCTCAGCTATGACGGCGAGCCGATCTACGCCTGGTTTCACTCCCATTCCGGCGGAACCACGGCCTTAGCCAAGGAGGGCCTTGGCTACGAAAAGGACGAGCCGCCCTACACGAAGATCGTTTCGGTGACGGAGTCAGGCGCGGCCGAGCCGGACGCCAGGGAATGGCAGGCGAGCTTTACCCTGGCCGAAATGCAAAAGGCGCTCGACGCCTATGGCGGTGGGCAGGCCGAAAACCTCGCGGTGGGTCAATGGAGCGATTCCGGCCGGGCGCTGACCTTTACGGCGGGCGGCGGCGAGATCCCGGCGCCCGCCTTCCGCCTGGAATTGGGCGGCACGAAGCTGCGCTCGACCAAGATCAAGACCATCGCGGTGCAGGATGGCAAGATCGTCATCAGCGGCGTGGGCTATGGCCACGGCGTGGGCATGAGCCAGTGGGGCGCCTACGCCATGGCGGAGGAAGGCATGAAGGCCGAGGAGATCGTGCAGTACTTCTTCAAGGATGTAGAGCTCGTGAAGGCCTGGTAGGTCCATCCGCCAAACGCCGCCTCAGGGCCAAGGGGCGAAACGGCGCGGCAGTTCGGCAGTTCCCTTTTTTGAAGGGGAGCTTCGGATGGCCGCGCCGCCTTGCTCCTTGCCAACGGGCCGGCTATTCTGCCCGCCCGTTGGCAAGGCGGGGCCGCGAAGGAGCAATCGCCCGCTCGACCACTCGCGGTAGGCTCGCTCTGAGATGGGCTGGCCATCGCAGGAAAGCTGTTGCCTGCCCTCCGCATT